>JAUSGU010000029.1 GCA_030648825.1 bacterium | reverse complement strand
TTTGACACTTTAAGAATCGAAGCCAATCGTCCTATATCGAGACGGGCCCTGCCTTGAAGCACAACCCTAAACATGCCCTTACCAGCTATATATATCAACAATGTCTTTGTTGTGGCTTGATGAGGAATATTTAATTCTCTTACAACGTCATCTATAGTAAACACTGGTTTGTGGGTTATCACTTTAAAAGCAACACCCCTATCTATTAGCAGTTTGTGTAGATTTTTGAACGAAGTTTGGCTCATAAAATATCCTTTTGTTAAAAAACTTTTTACCTTTCATTTTGGTAATCTAGTAGTACACTACAACACTACACCAAATAAGCAAATAAAAGAGACCTCTTTGTGAAAAGGTCTCTCGATGAAACAGTTCGGAGTTTTTGGTTTAATACACGACAATTCCCATTTTGTCGCGAACCACTTCCACCGTTGCTTTGATGATCGCCCGAGCTTTTTTGCCACCTTCATGGATAATTTCCTTGATGTAGTCATCCCGATTGGCGAGTTTTGCCCGTGCTTCTTGAAAGGGCCCGAGGATCTTCGCGATGTTATCAACCAGCCGATGTTTGCATTCGACACAGCCGATTTTCGCATTGAGACAGGCCGTAGCAATTTCTCTTGACTCTGTTTCTCCAGATGTTACAAGTTCATGTACCGCATATACTGACTGACAACGATTATATGGGTCACCTGGATCAGAAGCACGTTTGCGTTCAATGTCAGTTACGCCTTTCTTGATATATCTTTCGCGTATATCGGCAATCGGCGAACTGATGTCGATAGCGTTATCCGATTCGGACTTCCCCATCTTGTTCCCGTCGAGTCCCGGTACACGAATCATTTGAGTCATCATTTCCGGAACCACAAATGTGTCCCCGAAACGATAATTGAATTTGCGTGCCAATGACTGGGCAAGTTCAACGTTTGGTACCTGGTCTTCGCCCACTGGCACCAATGTCGCCTTAGGGCCGAGAATGTCGGCCGCCATGAGCACAGGATAAGTGAGCAATCCGAGATTGACATTGTCCGGATTCTTGCGAATCAGGTCTTTGAAAGTCGGAATACGCTCGAGCTCTCCCATCTGCTGGATCATGCTCAAGTATAGACAGAGTTCGGAAATTTCTGGCACGCTAGATTGAGCATAGATAATTGACTGTTCTGGATTGAGTCCGGCGGCGATGTAGTCTTTCACGATTTCAATCAAATTACCCCGAAGTTCTTCAGGGTCTTCCAATGTCGTGAGTGTGTGCCAATCAGCGATGAAGTATAGACAGGTGTTGCCTTGTTGTTGAAATTTAACGAAGTTTGTAACAGCACCGAGAAAATTGCCAAAATGCAATCTTCCCGTAGCGCGAATACCTGACAGGACTATGTGTGACATGATTATCTCCTATGTTTTTAAGGTTCTGGTTGTTGTTTATTGTGAAGAGTCTATCAAAAAAACTATCACACTCTTTGAGTTTCGTCAATCTCACCGTTATGATTCAAGTATATCTTATAGGTCACAAAAAGAAGTACCATCACTCTTTTTTTTGACATACGTTCCACGTATGAGACGCAAGGCAAGCCGGTGTTCTTTTTCGTAGAGCATCGGTGTGGCTATGAGTGTTCCGCATTTTATACATTTTAAATCTGGTAATGTGCTTTTCGCATGACTTTCAAATTGAAGCACGGTGAGATTTTTTGGCTCCAAAATTCTGTCTAAATACAGCCTCACAAGTCCACCGAGACCATCTTTTTGATAGAGAATCACATGTCCACCACAAGCACTGCAATAAATATTGAGAAAACGTGATCCGTCACGAGCTTTGGCGTATCTATCGTGTTTAAGTTTGTGTTTCATTTGTTCATTTTATTTTTTATAAAACCAATCAAAGGCCGACTGAACTTCTGAATGGCTTGTTTTATGAATAGCATTTAAATAATATGTTGTTTTACCATAATGGACATTGCTCATTCGTCCAAAAACATATCTGATTGTTTGGGGTTCACATTTCTCTCCAACAAAGTTTTTTACCTCCCCTCCGGCATCTCCACATAAACCTGCGACCCCTTGCCCTCCCCTGCCGATTCGGCCCAGATTTTGCCTCCGTGAGCATTCATAATTTGTTTCGCTATATAGAGACCGAGACCGGTGCCGTGAATGTTTGCTTCGTTGGCATTGCCAGCGCGCGTAAATTTCTGGAATAATTTCGGCAAGATATCCTGGGCGATACCGACACCCGTGTCGGCGATTTTTAGGCGGACGACGCCGACCGAGCCGGATTTTGCAACTTTTTCCAGCGATATGACGATCGATCCTTGTTTTGTATATTTGATGGAATTATCCACAGCATTCATGATCACCTGTTTGAACTTGTCCGGATCGGCTTTGATTTTGAATGTTTTGTTTTCATCGAGAGATATGGTATACGCCAGACCTTTCGCCACTATATTCGGCTTCTGCTCGTTTACAACCTGCTTGAGCAGATCCTTGAAATCCATCTCTACAAAATTATATTTCATAGTGCCCAACTCTATGCGCGAGATGTTGAGATAGTCTTCCACGACGTTTATTTGAGTTTTTGTTGACTGAAGAATAGTCGTCATCACATCGCGCAGAGGATCTGATATTTTACCCAAGTCTCCCTCCAAAATGAGCGAAGCGTTACCGAGAATGGAAGTGAGCGGACTGCGCAACTGATGGGTGGCAAATGAAACGAATTCAGACTTTTGTTTGTCGAGCTCGCGGAGACGGTCGTTGGCTACCGCGAGAGCCTCTTTGGCTTCAATTTCTCTCTTTACACTCCTAACTATGAGAATCCCTGCTCCAATGGAAAGAAAAAGGGTGATGCCGTTGAGAACTTTATTGATATTGCTTTTGATGAAGAAAAATTGAGATCCAATGAGAATAACCAGAGCGACAACCAGAGCTTGGGTGGCGATGAGTTTTATGTTGAAGGCTTTAAATTTGACGATCATGTACGAGAGAAATCCTATGAATATAGGAACACCAAAGAGTCCATATTGTCCGATAGTCCAACTATAATCTTCACCCAAGAAACTAGCGTTACTGAAAAGACTTCCAATTATATTTCCAAAAGCAAAAGACAAGAGAAAGAGCACTGCACCGATTCCAACCAAACTTATTTGATGTTTTTGATCTGAGCTTTGCGATTTTTTGTGTCGTGCAAACACGACCATAACAATCCAGAGGGTATAAATTATTTCAAGTAAATAACCATAATAAACTAATGGCCCCTCTATAGCGTCGCGATCGCATGT
>JAUSGU010000024.1 GCA_030648825.1 bacterium | reverse complement strand
CGTACAGCTAAAAACACATGGATTTTGCTTCAATTTAGCAATCTCCTCATTTGAAAATATTGTTCTCATATTCTTTTGTTAATGATTAATTCTAACAAAAGAAAGCACTGTACCGTGTCCACTTTATGGGGTACAGATCAGATGCGGAGACGGAGGGATTCGAACCCTCGGTGCCTTTTTAAAGGGCACACCTCTTTAGCAAAGAGGTACATTCGACCACTCTGACACGTCTCCATGTAGAGAGACGATATCATAAAATGACCCAGTAAAAAAGCGCGGGAACAAATGTCGCCCGCGCCTTTGGCTTTTCACCTTGACTTTCTTGTTTTCTGTCAAAACCAGCCGAGTCTGCCACCCACTACCACCACAGCGATGAGGACCACGATACCGACCGCGACTACTTTGAGCCACAGCGGTAGAGGTTTTGGATTGCTCGGCAGTATATATTTCGCCGCATCCGGCGAAGTTGTTATTTCTGGCTGTATTTTGACTTTCAGTGGTATTCCTGAATTTTTTGATACTTCTGGCATGAGATACTCCTTTTTCTTGAGGTGCTATGATCAAAAACCATTTTGACCTTTGTTCGCACTATACGTTTTGTCGACTTTATAGTCAAGAATGAAAATCGTCTCCATAACCTATACAATTACCCCATGAATTTAAGCCATAATCTGGAAGACTGTCTGCGGATTTTGAGGCCTCAAAAACAAGCTCTGGAAAAGCTCGGCATTTTGACAGTTGAAGATTTGCTTTATCACTTCCCTGTCCGATACGGCGACACGGCAGAGTCGCGCGACATTTCAAGCCTCACAAAGGGCGATGATGCGGTTATTTACGGCAAAATTTCACGCTTGAAAATTTCCCGAGGTTTTCGCACGAAAATTCCCATGGCCGACGGTCTCATCACAGACGATACGGGATATATAAAAGCCGTTTGGTTCAATCAGCCATATCTCGCCAAAATGATTCCCGAGGGCGCTCTGGTGAGGGCCGAAGGAAAAGTTTCGGAGAGGAAAAAAAACGCCGAATTATATCTCTCAAATCCAAAAATTGAACAAATAGAACATTTACCGACAGCTCTCGGCGAATCTCTCTTTGGATCCATAGGCGCGGGAGGCGAGCAAAACCGAGTACACACTCTCTACCCCGTCTATCCCGAATCTCACGGAATATCTTCCAATTGGATATACCATGGCATCCAAAAAATTTTCAAGAGCGGTATTCTAGAAACCATAACAGATCCTCTGCCGGATGAAATTCTGGAAAAATATAATTTACCAACTCTAAAAACAGCCTTGGTCTGGATTCACGCCCCAAAAAAAGAAACCGATGCGACTACGGCTCGCAAGAGATTTGCTTTTGAAGAAATTTTTCTCATTCAGCTGGAACGCCAGCGCGAGAAGAGGGAGTGGCAGAAAAATCCGGCTTTCATCATAGAACCGAGCGAGAAAACAATAAAAAATTTCACATCTCGTTTTTCTTTTTCTTTTACGAACGCCCAAAATAGAGCCATCGCCGAAATTCTGACGGATTTCAAACGAGGCCACGCTATGGCCCGCCTACTGGAAGGTGATGTGGGATCTGGCAAGACAGCTGTGGCGGCCACCACCGCCCATGCGGTGATTATGACCCGACCGATGTCCACCACACAGCTCGGCACACGACAAAATTTCGGCTCTCTCCAAGTCGCTTATATGGCCCCGACAGAAATTCTCGCTATTCAACATTTTGAATCTTTCATAGAATATTTTAGACATACTGGTATATCCATCGGCCTCATCACAGGCTCGGGATGCAGAAAATTTCCTTCAAAACTAGCCTCAAACCAAAAAAACGGCGGCTGGACGGATATTTCCCGTGCCCAACTTCTGAAATGGGTGGCAAACGGCGAAATTCCCATATTGATAGGCACTCACGCTCTCATCCAAAAATCGGTTCAATTCAAAAACTTGGCCTATGTGATTGTGGACGAACAGCACCGATTCGGCACGGCCCAGAGACAGAAATTGGCGCGCAAAAATTCCGTAGGCCAGCTGATAAATCCGCACCTCCTCTCCATGACCGCCACGCCTATTCCCCGCACTCTCGCTCTCACCATTTACGGCGACCTTGATTTGACCCTCCTAGATGAAATGCCTCACGGCCGGAAGTCTATAATCACAGAAATTACAACTCAATCAAACCGAAATGAAATGTATGAAAAAATCCGTGCGCAAATCAACGCCGGGCACCAAGCTTATGTCATCTGCCCGCGTATAGACGAACCGGATCCCACGAGAGAATTGGCGGTCTTGGCAAAATCGGTAAAAGAAGAAGCAAAAAAACTCAAAAAAAACATCTTTCCGGAATATGAAATCGGCATTCTTCATTCCAAAATGAAAGACGCAGACAAGGAGAGAGTGATGAACGACTTCAAATCCGGAAAAATTCATATTCTAGTCGCCACATCTGTCGTAGAAGTGGGCGTCAATGTGCCGAATGCCACAATCATACTGATAGAAGGCGCTGAGAGGTTCGGACTTTCCCAACTTCACCAACTACGTGGACGCGTCCTCCGGTCAAACCATCAGGCATATTGCTTTTTATACGCCGAGAGCCGAGGAAGCAAAACAATCGCCAGATTGAAAGCTCTGACCATAGCCAAAAACGGATTTGAACTGGCCGAACACGACCTAGCCCTGCGTGGCGCGGGCGAACTCTACGGACGCAAGCAATGGGGCATATCCGATGTGGCCATGGAAGCCATAAAAAATATAAAAATGGTCACCGCCGCCCGAAACGAAGCCCTCCGCATCATTGAAACCAATGACACCTTCTCCGACTATCCCCTACTCAAAACAGAACTGGACAAGCGTCAAAAACAGAGAATACATTTTGAGTAATTTCAACTCCCAAACTCTATCTCAAACGGATACATGCCCATACCGCAGGAACCCACGAGCGTACCGAGAATCGGATTCCCCAAATCTATATCCGTGGCACCGGATTGAGGCAACATTTTGCTTATGCCGAGACTGGGGATTCGCACAGACGATGAACAATCAAATGTGCCTGCCGTATTAAAACGTAAAATTGTAGGCAGACCAGCGCGAGCCGTACTCACTCTCGGCTGATAGCCACCTCTGGCGCGAATTTCTATTATTTGTTTCCCGTCTACAATAGAAACATTGTTTGCATTAGCGAGAGTGCCATCGATATCTCTATTTTTATTTCCAAAAAAAACAAAAGTACCTGCTATGAGAATCCCCGCAACTATAATTGATATGGCAATCAGTTTCACAAATATATTATATTAGAAATTAAAAACCGGCGGTATTAGTCCTATGACGACCAGACTGTTTATCAAATTAAACAGAGCGAATAGTATCACAATTAGACCAGCAGTTTTGAAGAATATCCCTGCTTTGGAACTGTTTTTTATACTGAACGAACTAAAACTGATGAGAGCGAGCACAGGCAGAGTGCCGAGAGCAAATGAAAACATAGTGAGAGCACCACCAAAAAAACTGCCGGAAGAAAGCGTGTAAATCTGCATTGATTGAGTAAATCCGCACGGCAGAAAAAATGTTGCTATGCCAACCAAGACCGGCGTGAGGCTATGATTTAGTTTTGAAACCCCGTGGGCATGTCGCGCGATAAATTTCGGCATACTTGGCGATAAACGTTTTGACCAATGAAATATATTCAATAGATTGATACCTAGAATGAGCATGACGATGCCGACAATAAAACTCAAAACAAAAGTGGCGGATGTATTCAGAGTAAAAACGGAACCGAGCGAGCCTATGACACCACCGAAAATAAAAAACGACACCAAACGTCCGACATGAAAATAAATCTGTGGACGAATTCTGTCCCCCTCTCTGGCAAATGTCGCCGACATGGACAAAACCAATCCACCCACTACCGCCATACAAGTAGACAACGAAGCGATAATGCCCACAAAAAATGCCGTACCGTATGTGACGTTGCCGGCGCTGACCAAGTTAACGATACCCAGCTTTTGCAAAAGAATAAATAAAATTGCCAAACCAAAAGCGATCGGTACGGCAATTTTGAAATCAGACCATTTCTTTTCTTTGATCTGTTTTTCTACAGAAACGATATAACCATGAGACCGCAGGGGAATAGTGATCTCTGCCGCAATTTGTTCCAAAGTTTTTTCACCAAAATTTCCAACCACTTCTACCGTATGATCTCTCAAACTTGCTCTGACCGAATTTATATTCGGCAAATCGAGCAATTCGCTCTCGGTCATGAGCACACACCCTTCACAATGCATGCCGTGAACATGAAAGATGTATTTTTTTATGCGATTTTCCATATGATTTTCCATACTATAATTTTTTGGATTTTATACGCAGAGAATTGCCGACAACCGACACGCTGGAAAAGGCCATGGCCAGACCGGCAAACACAGGATTGAGTAGCCAACCGAACAGAGGATAGAATACTCCAGCCGCCAGAGGTATGCCCACCACATTGTATATGAAAGCCCAAAACAGATTTTGTTTTATGCCTCGCATAGTCATTTTTGACAATTTTATAGCTTTTACTATTTTTGAAATATCTCCGCCGAGTAGAGTGATGCCAGCCGATTCTATAGCCACGTCTGTACCTGTGCCCATAGCGATACCAACATCCGCTTGGGCCAGAGCCGGAGCGTCATTCACGCCATCGCCAGCCATGGCTACAATTTTTCCCTGCGCTTGCAAATCTTTTATTTTAGCCATTTTATCGGCAGGTAATACATGGGCCATGACATCATCAATGCCGACGAGTTCCGCTATATGTTTCGCCGCTTTTTCGTCATCACCCGTGAGCATAATCACTTTTATACCCAGTTTATGGAGATCGGCTATTGCCTGTTTTGATTCTTTTTTTATCTCATCCGCCACCATGACAAATCCGAGAACTTTTTCTCTAGTGGCGAGAATGACGGGGGTTTTGCCTTGTGATGTAAATTGCTCAATATCGGAAAAATTGAAATCCAAACCGAGATCTCTCACTAGTTTTGCATTACCGACATGATATTCCACGTCATGAATCGACCCTCTGATTCCCCTACCCTGTAAATTTTCAAAATTAGAAGTATCCGAGAATTTTATTTTTTTCTCTTGCGCATAATGCGTTACAGCATGGGCGATCGGGTGTTCGGATTTTTTCTCGAGCGAAGCAATAATCGACAAAAATTCCCCCTCACTCAAACTAGAATAATTTTTTATATCTACGAGAGTCGGCTTACCGATGGTAATGGTACCGGTTTTATCCACGATAACCGTATCCACTTTGTGAAGTTTTTCCAGAGATGCTGCGTCTTTGATCAAAATTCCTTCTCTAGCCCCTTTACCCACACCGACAATAATAGCTGTAGGAGTGGCGAGACCCAGAGCGCACGGACAAGCGATGACCAGAATGCCCACAAACGAAACGAGACCGTACGAGAGAGCCTGTGAAAATCCCAGAGAATCGGTACCAATCAAAAGCCATGATCCAAGTGTGACAAAAGAAATAACGAGCACAATAGGCACAAACACTGCGGAAATTTTGTCTGCTAGGGCCTGAATAGGGGCGCGACTCCCTTGCGCTTCTTCCACCATTTTTATGATATGAGCCAGTAGAGTTTCGGAACCGATTTTTGTAGCACGAAATACAAAAGAACCGCTTTCGTTTATAGTCCCCGCCACCACATTGTCGCCAATTTTCTTTTGAGCAGGCATAGGCTCGCCTGTGATCATAGACTCGTTTACAAAAGAAGCTCCCTCGATAATTATTCCATCCACAGGAATTTTTGCTCCGGGCTTTATGATTATATGATCACCGTGTTTGACATCATTTATGGAAATTTCTATTTCTTTGCCGTCTCTCATAACCAGTGCAGTTTTGGCTTGCAAGTTGAGCAGTTTTTCTATGGCATCGCCTGTTTTGATTTTTGATTTGGCTTCCAGATATTTGCCCAGAGCAATGAATGTGATGACCACAATCGTCACGTCATAATATGTGACACTAACATCTATAAAAGGCTTGAGCGAATCTTCAAAAGCAGTAACAGCAAAACTGTATAAATAGGCCGCGAGCGTACCCATACCTATGAGAGTGTCCATATTTGCCTTGCCATATCGAAGAAAACGATAAAAACCGAGTAGATATGGTTTACCAACGACAAACAAAACATAAGTCGCCATGAGTGGCAGCAAATGATGAAAAAATTCTTCCCAAAACAGAGACATTTCCGGTACTTTGCCCCACCGAACGAGAATTTCCCACCCCATGACAAAAATACTGACGAGACAGAGAGGGGTGGCGGAGATGATCTTCGCGCGCATGTCTCTCACCTCCGCCAACTTTTCTTTTTTTGATTGATTGAAACCGAGATGTCCGGCATGTTCATCAGCGCTCATACCCATTTCTTCCGCTGTTTCTTCTGCCGTTTGTCTCACCGTCATATACTCTCGCGTTGTCGGTCGTTCCGCCGAGGACGCGATAATTGAATATCCAAATGGTTCTATTTTTTTTGATAGTTTCGCCACATCAATTTTTGTTTCATCAAAAGTGATTTTAGCGGTTTCGGTCCCATAATTCACTTCCGCAGATTCTACGCCAGTGATTTTTTTAAGCGTTTTTTCTATAATGCCGGCGCAACTGGCGCAGTGCATGCCTTTTATTCTGCAGGTTTTAGTTTGTGTCATAGACTTATTTTTTATATATTTTTTATTTTATTATTTTTAACTTATTTTTAGTTTTTCCGTGACCTATCTGCGTTTTAATCTATAAACTTTCAGAATTTCCGCTCTAGCTCTATTTCCTTTGCCGGCTTTGATTTGATCTATAGCGCAAGTGTTCAAATGATTCTCCATCACGACATCTTCTATACCAGAGAGTGCCTGTTTGACAGCCGAAGTCTGTGTAATGATATCTATGCAATACGCGCCTTTTTCTATCATATCTCCCAGACCGCGCACCTGACCTTCTATTATTTTTAATCTACGCGCCAGTTTATCTTTTGATTTATGTTTTGAAAAATTCATAACACCATTATACCCATAGGGGGTATGGAGTCAAGGAGCAACTATTTAGAAACAAAAAAACTCCCGCAAATGAGAAAGTGGGAGTTTGTTTTGGAAGATATGATTTTACACCTAGCCCTTTACACTTCCTGGGTGACATTACTGATAGCGGTAAGAAGGCCACTTTCGGCATGAAAATGCATTATAACTGAGGCGAGAGTCTCTTTGCCCTTCTTCACATTGACTCGCATATCCCAAAAGTTCTTAACATAAGAAATTTGAAAGGCGATTCTATCGCATAATTTCATTCTTTCAAACAATCTTTGAACCAACGGAAAATTGTCGTTCTCCACAAAAAATTTCCATAGCCACGGATTATTCCGGAATTGATGTGGAGTGATGTCCGGAATTTGTGTTTTTTCAATGAACACTATCATCGTTTCCAAAGCTCTCAAAAAACCTGTCCTGACTTTTGGTCCTGCGGGATTGGGTGAGTGGCGGTCTATACGGAGGCTTGTTTTCATCGTGATTTCTCCTTTTGGGTTATGGCTCACTTTGGCCAATTTATGTATGTGCCGTAATTTCTCCCGGCGTGTGCAATTCAATAACACTATACATCTAGATGTATAGTGTTGCCAATTTTTTATCTACTTTTTATCTACCCTACTTATTCTTCGTTATATTCTGCCACAGCCAGATACCTACCAAAACCAGATCCACAAAAACGACAATCCATGTAATGAGACCATAACCACCGACACCGCCCATCATTGAATTAAAACCGTTCATCATATATTTTTTGATTAATGAATAACAACTTGATTATAACAGATTATACCCCACAACCCGCCTGCTTTTGGGGAACCTGATCGGGAATTTGCGCGCCCGTATTCGTATCTATACCGCAACCGCTTCCACCCTGCCTCTGTTCCGGCTCTCTGACTTGCCCTGCGATTTTGGCGTAACCGGATGCGCTTGAATAATTGATTCCGAGCATTTCCTGCGCATTGACATCTTTCCATTCCACTCCTTTGTCTTTCATATATGAAGCGATGGTCATATAAGTATCCGGAAACCAATATGAATTGACAGTCAGAGCTGTCTGCCACATATCTGTTTCACTCACTCCTTGCGAAGCCATGAGCTCCAACAATCCGAGCATGGCCACACCGTGATTACAGTCTGGAAAATGAGTTGAATTATTGCAACATGGTCTGTATATGCCTCTAGATATTTTATCTACGAGCATTTGTTGATCCGCCGTGAGCGAAACAAACATGTGCTTGCTGTAATGATCCATTGGATTGCCTCGGGCGATAGTCCATCCGGCAGTTCCAGCAAAATTTTGCGCTCCGCCATATCGCGAATCCGTCATTTCTCCCGAATCCAGGATTGAATTACTATTCGCCAAACCGAGTGCCCAAAATAGATTTAGGAGATAACCGGCATTTTCTTTTGTTATCTTCAATTTATCGTCGTTTTGATACAAGAGCAGTTTTCCATATTCATTCGTAAAACCGCTTCTATCTACATAAACCGCTTTTAATTTTTCCACGTCAATAACTCCGGTGCTAGCGAGCCGCAACCCTAGATTTCCCCAACTCACAGGCAAAATTACCCCTTCCGTCGGAATAACCACTTCTTCTTCGGGAGAAATTGATGAGACTGTATTCGCAACATTTTGATTGGTCAATTGATATGCCTGATATGTCGGTGAATATGATGATCTGTACGCTATCGCTCCGGCGAGCATTACTCCAGCCACCACTATGGCTATAGGGACAGAATAGGAATTATTTTTTATTTCTTTTTGTTCCATGTGTTTTGATTCCAAATTTTTAAATGAATAAAACTAATATACCGGCGATGATCATGGCTATGCCTGACCATAAATGGACATCTTTCATTTGCGTTTTTTTCCATTCTTTTACTTTTTCCAATAACAAATGATTGGCGGCAATCCAGAGTGTGGCGACGAGCGGTACTATGAGAATAAAGTTGTAAAGTAAGAGATAGCTAAAGCCTGTGAGATAGGTGACTCTATCATGCAAGAGACCGATAGTCATGAGATACGGACCGCCCATGCACGGAAATTGACAGAGTCCGACTAGGAGACCGAGAGCGAAAGCGGCAGGCAATGACACTACATTGATTAATCTACCCATTGCACTATGCGCCACATCGGGTACCTTGAGCCGAATGGGAAATTTCGGAAATAGGGCGGTCGCGAGATTCCACAATCCAAAGAGAATGAGCATAGAGGCACCGAGTTTGCCCATAAAATGCGGAGTGTTGAATATGTGGAGGACTTTGAGCAGTCCTATGCCGATGGTAAAGTAAGCCGCAAATATGCCAACTATGTATAAACCGCCGATTTGGAGAATTCGCGAGCGTAATGTTTGCAAACTAAAGAGAAAAGCGATGGTGATGAGCAGAATAGAGAATGAACACGGATGCACGCTATCCAAAAGTGCAGAAAACACCACCAGAGGCAAGAGCCAGACACCGCCTTGACTCACACTCCAGAGAAAATCGGAAAAACCAGAACTGTATTTCAAAGCGATGACCACAATAATCGCGACTAGAACTATGACGAGACTTGTAATGAATTTTTTCACAGAATTGAAGGATTAATTAAGGAGTTACAGTCGCTTTTATTTCCAAATCCAGTGTGCCACCGGCAGTATCTGTGAGAGTGATAAATCTATCAATTTTTCCCACGCCAGCCGGACCGTGAGCGTTTGGATTGAAAACAGCACGAATAACCAGATCTTCACCGGCTTTGATTGTTTGGTTCGCCGGAGGCACCGCGCCGTGTCCGATCATGCCAAAAGGTCCTTTTAGAGTATTATCAGACTCAACGATAAAAGCGCTCGTGCACATGCAGGAAGTAAAAATTTTGCTTATCTTTATATCCCCGTCTGTGGGATTGCTCACAATGAATTCTTTGATCACATCTCCGTTTTTCATTGATATGGCGCCGAAATCGTAGAATTTCTCGTTTGCTATGAGCATATTTTTGGAATTGTTTACCCCCGCCACATTTTGAACACTAGCGGTGCTACCCTGTCTGGTTGAATAACCCCAAGCAAAGAGAGCGATAATCACGGAGAGGACGATGAGAGAATAAATAATTGTTTTTGATTTCATAATTTGAATTGGATAAATTAGATAAAGGAATAAAACACAAAAACCCACGAACAGGCGTGAGTTTGAACACTCGAAAAGCGGAATAAGCGGAACTTTTCGAGTGTTCTAGGCGATAGATGGGCTGTGTTCAAAGAGAGAGAGCCAACGTATTGTTTTCCTATCGAAAGAAACAATTGGAGAAAATTCCATGCGACCGCGGGAGAGAACAACGGGCCACAACAAACTGTAATCAACTGAAAACGTGAAAATCAAAAACACTGCGATCAAAAATAGCGAGAGAAAAATTGTCATACTGGAATATAGAGGTACATTGAGAAAAGAATAATAAGCGGAAATATGGTGAATAACCGAAGCTGTCGTGCTTTGAAAACAAAGAGTTTTGCTTATCGGAGAAAAAGGGCAATTGTCGGTCATTGCCTCTCGTCCATGCGTCATTAGACTAAAACCGAAAAAGACAATCGTGAGAAGCGAGAGGAGAATGATAAAAGAAAATATTTTTCTCGATGCAAATATCATACCCCGTTATGCTATACCCTATGAGGGTATAGAGTCAAGAGTTTGAAAAGTTTTACTTATTGTGGAAAGACGATATGATAGTGCCATTATGGAACTTGATGCACAGTATTTTAATGAAAGAAAGGAGAGAGCAATGGCCGTGTATAGTGCCCAGAAAACAATTTATAGTCCATACTTCAAAGAGCATATAATTTTAAACTCTGATGGTTTTCATCATCTTCAATTCTCTGCTCGCAGAGAGCGAAATAAACGAGAACAATTATTTAAGTTTAATTTACTTCCATTGGGTTTAGAAATAATACAAAAAGCAGGAACTGTTCAGGAATACAGAAAACTTCTGACACCAATAGGAAAAAAATCTTCGAGAGATGAATCTATTCCAATGAAAAATGTTGATTATTGGGGTTTCGTCGCGATCATTGGAGAAAAAGGAATAAAAGTGCGGACGGTGTTGAGAAGAATTGGGGATGGCAATGTCACTTTTTGGAGTGTGATGCTTTACTCAAAAATTAAAAACGGTAAACAAAAACAGTTTACAGAAGGCATCGAAGACGAATAACAAACAAAAACACCGCCCAAAGGCGGTATTTTTGTTATGCCTGCCTTCAGCTTAGGAATACCTTAGCTGAACGGGGCTTTCGCCCACAGGCACGATGTCAATATAACAAACCTCAATTTTGAAAGCAAGAACAACTTAGATTACTTGAGGATATAATACAGAGCCAGAGGTGCGCCGACATTGGCGAAACGTTCTATGAAATCCCAGAGTGATTCGCCGACGATCGGACGGATCAAAGCCGTGATAAATCCCCAGACGGCCATCCAGAGAATTATCGGTCGCACAGGTCTCACGAGAACCAAAACCGCTAGAGCGATATCCAAAACACCAATAATCATCAGTACCACGGACGCCGTAGCCGGTTCAACTTTCAAGATATCCCCTATCCAGCCTAGCCATGCTGCCTTTTGACCGACAGCCAGCACTCCATGTCCCAAAAACTCGCCTGCCACCGCCACTCGCAATATCCATTCTATTTTCTTTTCTTTACTCATAGAAATAATTATTTTTAATACGCTCATTTAATACGCTTATACTGTATCGAAAAAACGAAACTGTCACAAATATTTCTGTGGACAAGTTTGATATAATGAGACCATCAAGCCTTATGTCATCCAGAGCTCAAATCATAGTGACCCTCGGCCCGGCGAGCGAGGGGAAAGAAATTTTTTTGGAGATGGCCCGACACCAGGCTGATCTCGCTCGTCTCAATTTCTCTTGGGGAAATTATGATGAAAAAACGGCGCAAATAGAAACAGTCAGAACCGCCGAAAAAAAACTGGGTAAAAAAATTCCTATAATCATAGACCTACCGGGTCCGAGAATTCAAAAGGGAAATAATCATGAATATGATAAATCAAATCATTCTTCCGTTCCGGAAAAAGATATTAAACATATCCGCTTTGGTATAGAACAAAGAGTTGATTTCATCGCTTTATCTTTTGTCGGATCAAAAAATGATATCCTGAAATACCGTGAAGTTATAAAAAACATGGGTGGTAATCAGAAAATCATAGCCAAAATAGAGAGACGATCTGCCGTAGAAAATTTTGACGAAATATTGGAAGCGAGCGATGCTATAATGATTGCTCGTGGAGATTTGGGCAACGAATTTCCTCTGGAACAAATTCCGTTTATTCAAGCAACCATCATAGAAAAATGTAACCGAGCCAAAAAACCGGTTATCACCGCCACCCAGATGCTCCTCTCTATGACTCTGAATCCTACACCTACGCGCGCCGAAGTAACCGACGTGAACGACGCCATCCTCTCCGGTTCTGACGCCGTCATGCTGTCCGAAGAAACAGCCACCGGAAAATACCCGTTAGAAACGGTGGTTATGATGGAAAAAATTGTGGTTGAAGCGGAAAAACATTTGAGAGGGATGCGACATATAAACCCGCTAACGTAAAAAGCGTAAAAATTATCCGGAAAATCTAAAAACATGAGTAAATTAATCATCGGCAGACATCACGAATCGGAATGGAATAAATTGGGCCTATGGACTGGTATCCGCGACAGACATTTGACCGATTACGGCTTCAAAAAATCAGAAGAAATGGGTCTTCTCATTCGTGATATACATGTTGACCGCGCTTTTGCTTCTATGCAAGTGAGATCTATAGAAACTCTGTCGTCCATGCTGGACATTATGGGCGAATATAACGTACCGACCGAACATTCAGCCACTTTGAACGAACGTGATTATGGCGATTATACGGGCAAGAGCAAATGGGATATGCAAAAAATTGTCGGGGAGCAGAAATGGGAAGAAATTCGCCGTGGATGGGATCATCCGATTCCGCGCGGTGAAACTCTGAAAATGGTCTATGATAGGAGCGTGCCGTATTTTTTGGAGAAAATTCTGCCTTTTGTTTTGGCGGGTGAAAACATTTTAATCGTGGCCCACGGTAATTCATGCCGGGCGATGATAAAATACATAGAAAATATTTCCGATGATAAAATTGCAGACGTAGAAATGTCTTTCGGTGCGGTCTTCATTTATGAACTGGATAAAAACGGCCGAATGGTGAAAAAAGAAATCAGACAAACAGAATCAGTGGTGAATGCATGAAAAAGTAGTAAAATAATAAAAAATTATGAACAAAAAATTATTCTTAACCAGAAAAATTGGAGAAGTCGCCGAAAAAATGCTCCGGGATAATATCTTTGACGTGAATATCTGGCCGAAAGACCGCGCTATGAGCCAGAGAGAGTTTATAAAAAATCTGAAAAAAGAAA
>JAUSGU010000023.1 GCA_030648825.1 bacterium | reverse complement strand
CGTACAGCTAAAAACACATGGATTTTGCTTCAATTTAGCAATCTCCTCATTTGAAAATATTGTTCTCATATTCTTTTGTTAATGATTAATTCTAACAAAAGAAAGCACTGTACCGTGTCCACTTTATGGGGTACAGATCAGTTGCGGAGGAGGTGAGATTCGAACTCACGACCCAGTTGCCCGGGTTCCGCTTTTCAAGAGCGGTGCCTTCAACCTCTCGAGCCACTCCTCCGTACACTACAACTTACAATAAACTGAGGCTGAGAGCAAAGATTTATGATGGTAGCGTGATATAATTTCCCTATGAAAAACTTCTCCTGGCAGGCGCCGGAATATTCGTACAAAAAAAAGGGTTCTGATTGGTACTGGACAGTCGGCATCATTTCGGCGGCTCTAGTCGTCACAGCTATTATTTTTGGCAATGTTTTATTCGGCGTAGTCATTGCTATAGGCGCTTTTACCCTCACCATGTTCGCCTCGCGCAAACCGGATATCATTACGATTGAAATCACCGACAAAGGCATAGCGGTTGATAAAACACTCTATCCATATCAGAGCATTGAATCATTTTATCTGGACGAAGATCATCATCACGGTCCACGATTAATTATAAAATCAAAAAAAGTGATTGTCCCTCTCATCGCCATGCCACTGGCGAGCAAAAATCCGGACGAACTCCGCGCCTTTCTCTCCACACATTTAAAAGAAGAAGTTTTTGAACAAGGTATCATGCAGACGTTGTTTGATCGTCTGGGTTTCTAGGCTATGAATTGTGCTCCCACCAGGAATCGAACCTGGATCTCTTCCTTCGCAGGGAAGTGTCCTATCCATTGAACGACGAGAGCTTTTGCCACTTTTATATCAGCTTACTTTACTCTTTTTATCATTGCCGACAGTCGGGATTTCTTACGGGCGGCCGTATTCGGCTTTATATAATTAGTTTTAGCCGCCTTGTCTATTTCAGCATAAGCTTGCGGAAGAATTTTCATCGCTTCGCTACGATTTCCCGCCGTTATCAATTTCTTTACTTGTTTTATAATCTCGTTAAACGCGTCACGGTGACGGATGTTAAAAATACGCTTGTGTTTTCCCGCACGGAGGGCTTTTTTTGCGCTTGATGTGATTGCCATATATAAACGCCACGTTAACAAAAAACCAGACAAAAAGCAATTTTACACCTATTTCTTCCTCCAAATACTATAAAAATGGATACTGCCATTTCCAATCCTTCGAAGAATAACTACTATTTTATTTTTCTCGAGGGCCCAATATTGGATCACTCCATTACTCCGATACATTGAAATGCTTCTAGTTTTTTGAACAATAACTACAACTTGTGATAGTAACCTCAATCTTCGTAAGACGTCACTTTGATTTCTTCTATGACCGAGACCATTGTATATTAAATGTCGGAAACCGTTAGAATTAAAAACAACGTGGGTTTGTAAAACCAAACAATATCTTTTACCAATTTTTTTGTACCAATCTCTTTTTCTTTTCAAAAATATTTCGTACTGATTGTTTTGCATAAAAACAATCATATAAATAGAGAGATAAAGAAATTCTAAAGAAAATTTAATAACTTATATCGGATCTGTCAAGAATTGACTATGAATCGAACAATAATATACTTTAGTTACACCCATGAGGCGAAAGCCTTGCTTCAGAAATACATCTGAGAATGGGTCCTACAAAAATACCGTCTCACGACGGTATTTTTGCTTTCCAAATGCTGTATACTTTGATGGATGATTACACATATACAAGGCATAGTTTTGGACAAAGCGGAACGATCGGTGGTAATCGTCGTCGGCGGCTTGGGTTATAAAGTTTTTCTCACCGGCACAACAATAGAGAAACTACATAAAGGAAAAGAAATATCTCTATGGACATATCTAGCCGTCCGCGAAGATTCTCAAACTCTCTATGGCTTTCCTGACAGAGACGAACTTCATTTTTTTGAACTTTTGATTTCTATTTCCGGCATAGGACCAAAAACGGCTCTGGGTATCCTGAACGTTTCGTCCGTTTCAAATATCAGAAAAGCAGTTTCAACCGGCGACACTTCGCATCTGACAAAAGTCTCCGGCATAGGTAAAAAAATCGCCGACAAAATAGTATTAGAACTCAAAGGCAAATTCGGGGCGGAATCGGCAAATGGCGCGGATAGCGTTTCCCTGCGAGATGAAGTGGATGCCCTGGAAGCGCTCAAAGCCCTCGGTTATGGCCATCGCGAAGCACGTGAAGCTCTCAAAGCGGTTGAAGAATCCGTCACAGACACGGGAGAACGTGTAAAACGAGCGCTTAAATCACTTGGAAAATAAATGCTTGATACGATTTTATATAATTTCAAAAAGCTCATTCCCTCCCGATTATTTGCTTGGGCTCAGCCTATATATCATTATCTAACGGCCTTTCTCGGCGCTATTCTGTATCGTTTCCCCTCTCGTAAGATTAAAGTGATCGCCGTGACAGGTACAAAAGGTAAAACATCCGTGACAGAAATCGTAAATGCAATACTGGAAGAAGCCGGATATAAAACAGCGGTTTCAAATACGATCCGATTTAAAATCGGCGACTTGTCAGAAAGCAATCTATATAAAATGTCTATGCCCGGGCGGTTTTTTATCCAGAGATTTTTGCGCCGTGCGGTAAATGTCGGATGCGGATATGCAGTGATGGAAGTAACTTCTCAGGGCGCCCTCATGCACAGACACAAATTTATAGATTTTGACGCTCTCATTTTTACAAACATCGCTCCCGAACATATAGAAGCGCACGGATCATACGAAAAATACGTGACGGCCAAGCTCGCGATTGCGAACGCTGTCACGAAATCAAAAAAGAAACCGACAATACTCATCGTAAATGCCGATGACGAGCAGTCGGATCGGTTTTCAGCAAAAAATTTTACTGAAAAACACACATACTCTCTGAATGACGCAAAACCATACAATGTTTTCAAAGAAGGTTTTGCCATGACGGTAAAAGGAATCTTGATAAAATCTCCTCTTTCCGGTGAATTCAACATTTTGAACACTCTCTCGGCCATTACTCTCGCAAACACCCAAAACATTTCTATTGAAACTTCAAAACTGGCCGTGGAAAAATTCGCGGCGATTCCCGGCCGTGTGGAAAAAATAAACGAAGGACAAAATTTTACCGTTGTGGTTGATTACGCCCATACACCCGACTCGCTTCAGAAATTTTACAACATTTTCAAGAGCACACGGCGAATATGCGTCCTCGGAAACACGGGTGGCGGACGTGACACTTGGAAACGGGACGAGATGGCAAAAATCGCAGAGAGAGAATGTGATGAAATAATTATCACAAACGAAGATCCCTATGACGATAATCCCATGAAAATAATCACGGACATGGCAAAAGCTATCACAAAAAATAAACCACATATCGTGATAGATCGCCGTGAAGCTATTAAATTGGCCCTATCTCTAGCCATATCTGGCGATTCTGTCCTCATCACAGGCAAAGGCACCGACCCATATATCATGGGACCAAACAACACAAAAATTCCGTGGAGTGACGCCAAAGTCGCGCGGGAAGAATTGAGAAAGTTGACTCAATAGAAATCGATAGTAATCTATAACAAGTCAGCACAAAAACCAAAGGAAAGGAAAAATATGGACCTCGGCATTATAGAGAGTATGGAAGCAACCAGTAAACGCATTCAGAGAGAGCGTCTACTAGAAGATCTTCTCGCAGAGTTGAAACAAAATAAACCAGAACGTCAAATAACTCCTACGGGGCTCGCTATTATCAACAGATGGCTCAAAATTGACTTTAACGAATTGACTCTAGCACTCCTCATCCAACAAGAAGAAAAAACATGGATAACTCTCTTGTTTGCTCTGTTTGAGGCCGGCGTCGGTGGTGATATGATTCATAAATTCTTAGAAAATCCTTCTACCCCCATCAATTTCAAAGATTCTTGTGTCCTACAGATTGATGGGCTCGCAATAAAAACGATTGTGAGGAACTAAGTCGTCATCTCTGCCACATCGAGCACGCCCCATCCGGTGTGCTTTTTTTGTGCCTTATTAGCTTTTGGTGTATTTTAAAGCCATGCCAGAATTACCTGAAGTCCAAACAACAGTCAATGGAATAAACAGCCACGCGAAAGGTTTGATTATTAGAGACATCTGGACCGACTACAACAGCCATTTTCACGCAAAATCGGATAATATAAAAAATCCGAAATACTTTAAAATCTTCAAAAAAGAAATTCTCGGTGCAAAAATCATAGATGCGTCAAGACGCGGCAAAAATGTACTCATTTATTTGTCCAATGATAAAACAATTCTCATTCATATGAAGATGACGGGTCATGTCATGTATGGAAAATATGAAAAGAACGACAAAACTTGGAAAGCTGTCAAAGCTGGTCCATTACGCGACGATCCTTTCAATAGATTCATTCATTTTGTCCTCAACTTTTCAAACGGAGAGAGCATGGTGCTGGCCGATATGCGCAAATTCGCCAAAGTAACGCTCTTGGACAGCAGTGAAATTGAGAATTCTCTCCATCTATCCGCTCACGGACCGGAACCATTGGAAAAAAATTTCACTGCAAAGAAATTCACAGAAACTCTGTCCAAAAAACCGAATGGTCCCATAAAAACCGTCCTCATGGATCATGAAATTATTTCTGGAATTGGTAATATTTATTCCGATGAAATACTCTGGCGGGCCGGAATTCATCCATTGGAACGAGTAAAAAATATTCCCGAGAAAAAATGGCCCATAATTTGGAAGGCCATGCGAGAAACGTTATTGCGAGGCATAGATTTCGGTGGTGACTCCATGTCCGACTACAGAAACATCCTGGGCGAACGTGGTAAATTTCAGGAAAAACACAACGCCTATCAAAAAACAGGAGAAAAATGTAAAAAAACCGGTTGTAGAGGCACGATTACGCGTATAAAAATAGGTGGCAGGAGCGCGCATTTCTGCGACACTCATCAGAAACTGAACCAAAAGCTTTCAAAGAAATAAATGCGCAATATTGTATACTGATACCATGGCAGAAAAATTTTCCAAACCAGAGTCTCCGGGTTTTCATAGCCAATTCGGCTGGCTCCTATGGGGACTGGTGCTCCTCGGTTTCATTTGGTTTTTTACAGGAGGAACACAGAGCGAAACAGCTCATGAGGGCGCGTACCTAGAACCACCCCAACCACTCGATGGTGGTAGAGCTTATGGCACGTACTATGAAGGAGAAGACTCCAAACAAACCGAAACGCTCAATTTACCTAGAGCGCCGGGCAATTTCCTCCGTGAGGTTAGTTTGCTGATAGGAGATACTTTTTCAGGAATCAAAGAAGTGAGAGACACTCGCGTCACTCCCCTTCTCGGCAAAAAAATCTATTTAGGGGATACCGTGGAAGCAAAAGCTAAAAATCCGGATGAGGAGTACCTCCGTATAGAAATAGACCCTTATACAAAAAATGCCCAGAATATTTCCGGTCTAGTGTTGCGAGGCACAGGTTTCAATACTTCAATTATCATTCCAAAAGCAATAAATTTACCCGTTCTCGGAACTTCTCCGGCCAAAACTGACGTTATCATACCTCCAGGTGGACATGCCATCATCACTTCCGGCCGTTCGCCTATAGGAACATCTTTCAGAATGAATAAATGTGCGGGATATTTGGATCAATTTCAAAACTATGTTCCCGATTTGAATAGAAACTGTCCTTATCCATCCGATGAATTGAAGGCATACGGACCGTACAGAGAAACTAGTTGCGCCGAATTTGTAGAGAAAATTCCGCGCTGTAAAATATTTCAGGATGCGCCGGCAAAAACCCTATCCAATATTTGTGTTGATTTCCTGGCGGAAAAATTGAACTACAATGCTTGTGTAGCGGATCACAAGAACGACAAAGATTTTTATTCCAACGAATGGAGACTTTTTCTGAATCAGTCAAACGAGTTATGGAAAAACAGTGATGAAATCATTCGTTTGATGGATGCCGAAGGCGCTGTCTTGGACGCTGTCACATATTGACCAAAACTTGACCAGAACCATTGCATATCAACATATCAAACTATTTATCAAACCAGCGGTAGAGTACTATCCCCGCCGAAACAGAAACATTGAGAGACTCCTTCTTTCCTTTCATCGGTATTTCGGCAATGATATCGGATTTTTTTAGAATTGATTTTGAAATACCCGAGACTTCTGTGCCAAAAATAACTAAAGATCGTCCTTTCGGCTTTATTTTTTTGTAATCAACAGAATTTTTGCTCTGCTCCACCGAAATAATTTCAAACCCCTGTTTTTTCAAATTATCCAAAATTTTTGCCGGGCTTTTTACATATTCCCAAGCCACACTCCTCTCTGCCCCCAAGGAACACTTTGCAAAATCGGGACGCGGATTTCCAAAACGATCAATGGGTGTCGGCGTATATCCCGATAAAATAATTTTTGAAACTCCCACAGCATCAGCCGTACGAAATATGGCTCCGACGTTGTAGACGGAACGGACATCATGGAGTAACAAAAAAATTTCTCTTTTTTCTATCTTTCTTTTCATTATATGCAGAGTTTATACAACAAGCTCCTTTTCATCAAGGTGATGAGAGATGCCAAGATATTGAACCATTACGTGATATTGACCAACCGTTACATATATGATTAAGTATGTTTAGGTCACTGATCTTCGAAATA
Source organism: bacterium (assembly GCA_030648825.1). Classification (GTDB taxonomy): domain Bacteria; phylum Patescibacteriota; class Minisyncoccia; order Phycocordibacterales; family UBA6065; genus UBA6065. Next base: position 188 of record JAUSGU010000023.1, on the reverse strand, counting down.
ACTCGAAAGAGCTGACCAAACAGAAAGGTTAAACATGAAAATAACCAGAGATACCAAAAAGATATTGGCCCCACTGTCAAATCACAGAAGCCAGTTGCTCAGAAAAACAAATAAATGGTTGGGTAGACCACCGGCGATCGGATATGGCTTCTGTTCAGACCCAAAAACTTCCACGCTTTCGCCGGCGG
>JAUSGU010000017.1 GCA_030648825.1 bacterium | reverse complement strand
AAGCCTTCGCTCGTGACTGAATTATTATCAGAGAGGATTTTCTGCCCGTGCTTTCCAGCACGGGCTTTTCTTTTGGATTCTGTGATGTGTACCCCATTTAGTAGACATTGTTGGAACCCACAACCCACATCTTTTCGGATTCAGAAATGAGGTGATTTCTGTACTCGACCGGGGTCATTTTGTTCCTGGTCCATTGCTTTCTTTCGTGATTGTAGTATCTCATATATTCTTCGATCGCCAAACGCAGCTCTTCGAATGATTGGCAAGACTGGTAATCGAGTTCGTCTTTCATGTGCCCGAAGAATGACTCGATCGGCGCGTTGTCGATGCATTTTCCTTTGCCCGACATGGACTGTATCATCTTCAGTTCTCGTACTAAATTGATATATGCTGGATTGGTGTAGTGAAATCCCTGGTCGGAATGGATCATGATGTTTTCATACGAATCGAGCTTGAGCTTGTCGATCGTTCCTGTAACCAGGGCCATTTCCATGTACATCGAGACATTCCAAGCGAGGCATTCGGCGGTCGCGATATCCTTGATCACGGACAAATATACGAAGCGGCTGCGAAATGGAATGTATGTGATGTCGGTGCATAAAACCTTGGAAGGAACGTCCTGTTGGAAATTCCTCGCGAGCTTGTTGGGGAATATCCTGTGCTCTAAGCTCTTTTTCATGATTTGCTTGTACGGGTTTCTTCTCCTCACTTGCGCGACTAGTCCATACTTTCTCATGATTCTTTGAATCTTCTTGTGGTTCATGTCTGGAAGCCTCATTTTGATGTTTCTCCAGCCGTATTTGGACTTGCCCCGGTCAAACACTTCTTTCACTTTAAGATAGTCAGAGTGGTCCTTGTCGGGTGCTTCTGCGCGCGATAGCCATTTGTAGTATCCGCTTCTGGAGGGGTTTGCCAGATCGCAGAGCATCTTCACGTCGTCACTTAACTTTCTAATGACTTGGTATTTCTCGCACGGCCTGAGTTTGACTCCGCTCTTTTGGCCCGGAGTTTGGCTAAAAAATCGTTCTCCGCCTGGAGATATTTAACCTCTAGTTCTAAACGTTTCACCTTGTCTGATTCAACTTTGATTAATTCCTTTTTGTTTTTTCGTCCTCTGTCGTATTGAATCCCTCCCAGGTTCGCAAGCGAATCAACACCACTCTTTTTCACCATCCGTTCCCAGTCTTTGACTGTGCTGTACGCGTAGTTTTTCTTCCATATATTCAGATTGAATCCCGCGCGTATCCAAATTTCTTTTGGACTCACGCCTTTCGAGTGCATCTCCAACGCACGCTTCTTGAATTCATAGGTGTAATGGATGGATCTTTCGCTCACGTGAAAGACGCATGGATGCCGCTTGAATTCGGCGATCTCTTCCTTGGAAAATATTGTTCTCATAGTTCTTTTGTTAATTGTTAAATTCTAACAAAAGAAATCAATGTACCGTGTCCACTTTATGGGGTACAGATCATTGGCGGAGGATGAGAGATTCGAACTCTCGGTGCCGTTTCCGGCACACAGTCTTTCCAGGACTGCCCATTAGACCGCTCTGGCAACCCTCCATTTTTTGTACACCGAATTTATGCGATCATTAGATGTACCGAACACCTTTAAATACTTTTCTACCGCTTGTTCTTTATACAAGTAAATATTTCGCCCAGTCATATTAACATGAGGTACAATTCCAAATTCCTCAAAGATTGAAGACACCTGCACGACAAGCATAGGAGATGCACTGCAAAAACACAACGCTATGTTCGAATATTGAGTACCTAATACTTTATGCCGATGGATATAAAGACAGCCGTCGGTATCCATCAATCCGCGAACACACGCAATTCGATATTCTTTTTTAGCAAGTATCCAGTGGGGTATCTGCAACCCTAACTTCAATTTATTGCCTCTGGGCAACCCGTTATCTACAAGAAAATTCACGATTGTGGTACTCGCCAGAGAAATAACTACTGCTTTCGAATCATTTCTCTTTCTGACAGCTGGTAAAACTCCGAAAAGTTTGGAACAAAGGTTGGTTACATAAACGACAAATCGTGCATCTGCTTCCGAATTCAAAGTGATATTAGCCTGCCAGGGGTTATTTATACCTCCGTCACCAATCATGATGCCGAAAAATTCGGCAAGATCGACCGAGGGTTTAGGAATCGTCACAATTTTACGATGACTTTTCTTTGGATATCGAAGTGTAACAGTAGTAATCACAGTCGAATTATAACACGTTTGGTCTAGTTCTAATTAATTTTCTTTACTAGACCATACTACCACCTGCCAGACGAACCGCCACCGCCAGAGAAACCCCCGCCAAAGCCACCAAAACCCCCACCACCACTCCCAAATCCGCGCCCGCCGCCCATACCGCCAAACCAGACGCCACCAGCAGTGCCCGGCGGGCGCTTACCGCCGAATTTTTTTGAGATAAAGTAATCAAGTATGAGACCGACTACTCCCACTATCACACCGGCAAGCAGAGAATAAAATATCAATAAGCCGAGGAAAAATCCGAGCATTCCGCCGAGCCACCATGACTTGCTGTATATGATTACAGGAATCAGTTGAATAACTACAATGAGAAAGAAATACAAAACTTCCGACAAATTTATTCGCCCATTATTTTTTTCAATTTCTACTGATGATTGAATATATTGTTGTGTCTCCGGATCACCCTTCACCAATCCTATGACGAGATCAATAGCAGAGTTTACACCTCCAAAATAATCGCTATTTTTGAAAGACGGAATCATCACATTGCGCATGATGGTACTCGATACGACATCTGTGATTGTCGGTTCTAATCCATAACCCACTTCTATCCGCGCCTCTCTATCGCTCGGCGAAACCAGAACCAAAAGTCCATTGTCACGCTTTGCCTTGCCTATTCCCCACTCTTCAAATAATTTTACGGCATATGTCTCTATCGTTTCATCTCCGAGTGATGGTATCGTAACTACGGAAATTTCCACACCTGTTTCCCTCTCTAGAGCGGAAAGTTTGGTTTCAATCAATGTTTTTTGATCAGCCGAAAATGCACTGGCAAAATCATTGACAAACCCCGTCGCCTCCCCCGGACTCTGATACGCAAAAACAGGAAAAATTATAGCTAACAAAAACAAGCAAAACACACAGAACGAGAATCTCCGCAAGCGTGAGTTTCTGTGAAAAGCGAGAAGAATGTTCGCGTGGAGGCTTTGGAGGCGCGACCGGCGCCGGAAACGAGGAAATTTTTCAGTAGAAAAATTTCCGTACTCCACAAGAACATTCTTCTCGGTTTTTGTAGAGGGTATATTTCGCATTTTTTCCGTTTAGAACTCCACCTTTGGAGCCTCTTCGGCCTGCTCAACCGATTGGAAATAAGACTTTGACGAATAACCAAAAAGCTTTGCCACTATAGCACTAGGAAAACGACCAACCAAGAGATTATACCCCCGGACACTGTCATTGAATCTGCCACGTTCTACCGATACACGATTTTCCGTGCCTTCTATCTGAGATTGCAGAGCTAAAACATTTTCCGAGGATTTTAACTGTGGATAATTTTCCATGACGACCAATAAACGAGCAAAACTGGACTCTACTTCCCCCGCCGCCATTACTTTTTCATTTGTTGTCTTTGCGCCGGCATATCGTGTACGAGCTTCGGCTATGGCATTAAAAACCGCCTGTTCCTGCTTCATCACTCCCTTGACTGACTCAACCAGATTCGGAATGAGATCAAAACGCCTCTGATATTGCGTTTCAACCATAGCCCACTGCGCGTCTACGAGAGTATCAGCTGTAACGAGTCTATTGTATGTCACACCAAAATAAGCCAAGACCAAAACAACGACAACTATTATAATGATTGTTGATTTTTTCATGCCGTAAATTATACCTTAAATTGAACGAAAAACAAATAGTGAAAGTAGGGCGAAAACTATGGCCAAATAGAGGATATATGTGGCAATAACTAGGAGAATCGGAATACCCAAAACAATATAAAAAAGCAGAATGATGATACCGACACACTGCAAAACCATTTTTGATTTGCCTATCGTTTTGGCCGGCACGATTTTGCCTTTATATCTGACATAAGCCAGAGAAACCAAAAGGACTTCCAAAAAAATAATGGTACTCGCCAAACCCAAACCGATATACTTTGAAATTACTATGACTGAAACAGTACCAATCAATAATTTGTCGGCAATGGGATCATAAAACGTACCCCAAGACGTCACTTTTTTCTTTGTCCGTGCCAATGCCCCATCCAAGGCATCGGAAAAAGCCGAAAAGAGAAATAGAATTGTGCCGGCTTCGTAATAATCAAAAACAAATAAAAAAGCCACAAAAGGAATGGATATGAGCCGGAATTTCGTTATTTGGTTGGGCGTAACGTGGCTCGGAATGAGTGGCAAAAATACGGTTTTGAGAAAATGATCTATATGAGTGGCTCGAGTGAGGTATGTCACTTTTGCCTCCGGTACATCCAAAAACCGGTCAATGAATGTCATTATGGGATTTTGGGTTTCTCGCATAGGTCGCAATTAGATTGAGAAATATAACACAAAAAAACAAAGTCCGCCAAAGTTGGTGGCGGACTGACGTGAATCATTGGTTTTCTTCAGAAACCAACTCTGATTCCCAGAGAATCGGTTCTGACGCAAAATAAAAAATCTCTCCTGGATCCTTGAAACCTCTCAAAGTCCAGACCTTTCCCTCTTCATCAAAAGCGTATGTTTGATCGTCAAATCGAAAAAACCATCCTGCTCGCTCTGCATTGATACCGAGATCTTCCTGACACCGAAAACCAAGCCAGTCTAGGACTTCTGATTTCTTCATGTTTAGAAAAGATCAAGGGTTGGTAACGCGGGTTTAACTCAATTATTTATACTCCATTTGACAGAAAAACACAAATAGTGCTAGGCTATCTCCCATGAGCGCGATTTCTAGCGTACTGCCGTATATTCAGATAACCATATCGATACTCCTCATCCTCGCCGTCCTGCTCCAGCAATCCGGCGCCCAGAATGGCGGAGCACTCGGCGGTTCTGACTCGTCCGGATCAGTATTCCATACACGCAGAGGCCTGGAAAAACTCCTCTTTATTTCCACCATCGTTTTAGGTGTACTTTTCGCTCTCACTTCATTTGTATCGCTTTTAAAATAAACTTTTCTAATTTATCGTCCCATTCCACAGGGATTCATTATGGAACCGCAAAATAATATCAAGCAAATCTTTGCTCGCGAGAGAAACGTCAAAGGATTGGACCGAGCACAGAGAATGTTCAATGCTTTTTCTATAACAGAAAAAGTGGTGTTTTTGGTTTTTACCGGTTTATTTGTTTTTGCTGTCTTGTCTCTGACTTATAAAATAAACTCCAGTTACATGGTAAAAGTGCCTATGAGAGGCGGAGAATTGGTTGAAGGTATCGTCGGCACGCCACGATTCATAAACCCTCTACTCGCCGTATCCGACGCTGATCGCGATCTCACAGCTTTGGTTTATTCCGGTCTCCTACGAATAACTCCAGATGGTAAATTTATTCCTGATTTGGCGGAACGATATGTCATTTCTCCGGATGGGCTTTCTTATACTTTTGTCATTCGGGAAAACGCTTTTTTTCATGATGGCAAACATGTCACGGCTGATGATGTAATATATACCGTAACTAAAGCTCAAGAAAGTTCACTTAAAAGTCCACGCCGAATCAATTGGGAAGGTGTCGTTGTGGAAAAGACAAACGACCGAGAAATAATTTTTAAATTAAAACAACCTTATGCCCCATTCATTGTCAATCTCGCTATGGGTATCATTCCAAAACACATTTGGAAAAACTATGAAGGTGATCAATTCCCTTTCAGTACTTCCAATATAGACGCCACAGGCTCTGGACCTTTTGAAATAGAATCAGTGGAACGCACTGGGGACGGTATTCCGAATCAAATTACTCTCATCGCCAACGCTAAATATGTTCTAGGAGAGCCTTATATCCAAAAAATAGTCCTAAAATTCTATCAAAATGAAATCAGTCTACTGGATGCTTTATCCGATGGCGTTATAGAAAGTGCGGCAAATATCAGACCGGAAATGGCCGATAAAGTCCCTCCCCGATTAAATATTTTGAGAGCGCCTCTCACTCGCGTTTTTGGTATTTTCTTTAATCAAAACGAGAGAGAACTTTTGGCACACAGAGAAATACGTGAGGCACTGGCTTTGGTTATTGACAAAGAGAGTATTATAAAAAACGTTCTGCATGGCTACGGCACTCCGACAAACAGTCCTCTACCTCCGACTCTCTCGGAAAAATATCCGAATGAAACGACTGAAAACATCAACTCTTCCAGCACGTTGGATGTAAATTTTGATAAAGCGACAAACCTCCTCAAAGTAGCCGGCTGGAAAAAAAATTCGACTACGGGAATATATGAACTAAAAAACAAATCTGGAAGCACTACTCTGGCTCTCTCTCTATCAACAGCCAATATTTCCGAATTGGTAAATAGTGCGCGCATCATAGAAGAATCATGGAAAAAACTTGGAGTAAAGATAGATGTACGCATATTTGAACCCTCTGATTTGAACCAATCCGTCATCCGACCACGTAAATATGACTCACTGCTTTTCGGCATCGTTACAGGTAGAAATCCGGATTTGTATCCTTTTTGGCATTCTTCCCAGAGAAATGATCCCGGACTCAATATTGCTCTATATACAAACGCAAAAGTGGATAAATTTTTAGAAACAATGAGAACGACAACCGATCTGATCGTGGCAGACGAAGCTTTGATTGGATTTAAAAAAGAAATTGCCAACGACACGCCAGCTATTTTCATCTGGAGTCCTGACTTCATATATGTGCTACCAAAAAAAGTGGCTGGTGTCTCTCTAGGAGAAATCACCACTCCCAGTGACAGATTTTTGAATATTTACAAGTGGTATATAAAAACAGACGAAATATGGAGAATTTTTGCAAAAAATGAAAACGATTTGGCAAAAAACGATAGGTAATAAGATAATAATTAAAAATTTAGAAAATAAAAAAAATCATGGATAGAGATAATAAACAGACGGGAACAACGCCAATCCCAGTAACGCATGGAAATTCGCAGGGAACGGGAGGTCACAATAGATTCAACTCCAGACCGCCGAGGATAGGTGGATCGAGAGGCCCTATCGGTAGAGGCAAGGTAATGCGTTCCATGGACCGACATCAGCGCTCACCACGTAGATTTGGCGCAGGTGGCCCTCGTCCTTTTACAGGATCTGGCGATAGAGGAAGTACTCCAGTCGTCATTCCTCCCATAGGCGATGCTCTACGCATCGTTCCTCTGGGTGGTGTAGAAGAAATCGGCAAGAATATGACGGCTATTGAATTCGGTTCCGATATCATTGTCATTGACGCCGGTTTTCAATTCAAAGACGAGGCTACTCCGGGTATAGATTACATTCTGCCGAATACAAAATATCTGGAGGAGCGTAAAGGTCAGATTCGTGCTCTATTCATCACTCATGGCCATCTAGACCATATAGGTGGCATTCCCTACATCATAGATCGTATAGGCTATCCGACCATATACACCAGACAATTCGGTGGCATCATGATTCAAAAACGTCAGGAAGAATTTCCTCACTTGAAACCTCTGGATATAAAAATAATTACCGGAAACGAAACGATCACTTGCGGTTCTTTGAAAGTGCGGACTTTTCCTATTTCTCATACTATTCCGGATTCCATGGGTCTCATCATCACAACACCGTATGGTGACATCGTTTTTATAGAAGATGTGCGCGTGGATAATATAAAAGGCGTACCGACGGAAGAAGAGGTAAAACAATATCAGCAATTCGCCGGCAAAGAAGTGCTTCTTCTCACTATGGATTCCACATCTATAGAAAAACCAGGCTTTTCTCTGTCTGAATCGGTGGTCATAGAAAATATAGAAAAATATGTAAAGAACGTTACAGGACGTCTGATTATAGGCACATTCGCCTCGCAAGTAGAACGTATAATCGCCATCATCAAAATGGCCGAAAAATATAATAAAAAAGTGGTGGTGGAAGGCCGC
>JAUSGU010000070.1 GCA_030648825.1 bacterium | reverse complement strand
GTTGCCGGACTTGGAGTCGGACCAAAATTTTTCGCTTCAAAGGCGAACGTCCTACCGTTAGACGATCCGGCAATATTTATCGATTCCTCTTGTCCAACCCTCAAACATTCTAACTGTAGTTGAACTTTTTGCTATATTAACGCGCAAAACACCATTATACAAGAAACCTGTGTTTTTTCTTTTTGTTAAAATTTTATTTTTTTTAAAATAGATCTTACCAAACAAAGAAGTTGAACATCCTAGTTCTCTTGACCAAAATTTAATTACATTAGAAATCACACTTCTTTTGTGCTCATGAATAAAGATCTCAAACCAAATATCTCTTTCTTTTATATTCATACATGTTTTTAACCACAAAAGAAAAACTCTAATCATCCTCGGATCGGAATTAGAAAATTTGGCATTTGTACTATGACCCCATGCCTTCTCTTTCGATCCTTCCGCCCAATATAAAGCAACTCCAATAAGCCATAACTCTCGTTTTGTGAGATTACCAATCTCCTTTTCCGACTCTGACCAGATCTTTTGCTGAAGTTTTATCCTCTGTGTTCTACGTGCCGTAGCGCCTCTCTTCTGTCCCTCTATTCTTTTTTGAGTAATTCTCTGTTTTTGGTGATCAGCTAGACCAACATTCAAAAACCATAGAGATAATGTGGACTTGGCTACGGGAACTTCACTCCGTATTTCTGAATACGTTTTTCCTTGTCTACGAAGTTCAATAGCTTTTATTTTTAATTCAGGCTTTCCAGTCATACCCCAACCATACCAAAGAGAGATAAAGAAATTCTAAAGAAAATTTAATAACTATTTTTCTTGTTCGGCAAGTTCGCCGCAAACATCAAGCGTGAGGAGCTCCAGAGGCAATTCATGTATAGGCGAAATGCCGATGTAATCATACGCGTCGAGGAGGGTGCGCAGAAGTTTGGAATCTATGGCGGTTTTTTTGTCGGCTATTTTATCAGCAATGAATTTCTTGTCTTCCTCCGATGCTCCCGCTGTGGCGCTCGGCACGGACATTTTTTGGAGGAGAGTCATACGGACTAGGGAGAGAGTGAGTTCCAAAAAAAGTTTTGGATCAAAATTTTTCTCTCTGATTTCGGCAATTACTTCAAAAGCTTTTGCTGTATTTTTTGAAACGAGAGCATCCACAAAGTTTCTAACCAATTCCGATTTCGGCGAGCCTGTGGCTCCTTCTACATCGTCACGGGAAATTTTATTACCTTTTATTCCCGCGATCACCCGTTCCAAGATGCCGTGGGTATCGCGAAAAGAACCGTCACCGACGAGAGCGATGAGTTCGGCGGCGGCGAGTTCTAATGTAAAACCTTCTTTTTTGGCTATATTTATAATCGTGTCTTTCAGTATTTCTACTGTCGGCCGTTTGAATTCAAATACCTGACAGCGCGAAATCACAGTTTCAGGCAATTTGTGTATTTCTGTCGTGGCCAGAATAAAAACCACATGTTTTGGTGGCTCTTCCAAGGTTTTGAGGAGAGCGTTAAAAGCATCCTTTGTGAGCATGTGCACTTCATCTATGATATAGACTTTGAATTTTGATTCAAAAGGCAGAACGGCCACCGCATCGCGCAGAGCTCGCACGTCATCTATACCGCGATTAGATGCCGCGTCTATTTCATATATATCATTCGCACTGGTACCGATCGCGCGGGCAAATATGCGGGCGATAGAAGTCTTGCCTATGCCACGCGAACCGGCAAAGAGATATGCGTGAGCAACGGTTTTATTTTTGATCGCGCCCTCGAGCGCTCTGACGACGGTCTCCTGACCGATGACTTCATCAAACGTCTGCGGGCGATATTTGCGATAGAGGACTTCGTGAGACATGAGGAAAGTATATCAGATTGACAGTGGTTTATAAAAAAAGGAAGCCTCTGTATAGAAATATTGTATAGAAAAAATTTAGGCTCGTCACGGGATGCGTGGCGAGCCTTTAATTTGAGTCATAGCATGAGTGAGTATGTGTTCGAAGAACAACCTTGCACCTACTACGACTTTGTTTTTGAATTTGTGCGAGCCCACTATTTTCAAGACATATTTTGAGGCGCGTCTTGATTTTTTGCGGGTGTACGACTTTCAATCCTCCTTGATCCCCTGCGTAGGGGTGTACGATGATGAGATCCGAGAACGCCCGTCACGAGATGGCGCCGCCGGTGACGATGAGGCCGAAAAACTTATAGTTGGACGTGGTGGACTGATTGGGGGGATAGTTGGGCATGGCCCTTTACTCCTTATTTTCGAGTTTGGTGGAACTCACCCAATTCTCAGATAATACGGACACGTGTGTGCGCGTAATAGAATCAAAGAACTGTTTTACTCTTTGTCAAGTATAGCATAGTCTACTGACACTGTCAAGCACATTCTCCAGATTGTCTGTGGATTTCTTTTTTTGGGGCTATATTGAGCCGTTTTTTAAGAATTGTTTTACGATATCCTCTACTTCATTTGCATTTTTTGCCTCCATTAACTGAATTCTCAATTCTCTGGCATTATCAAACCCATGCACATAGGATTTGAAGTGTTTTTTCATGTGAGCAAAACTTTTCACCGAGCCCAATAATTTTTCAAAGAGTTTTGTGTGGAGAACCAGAGCTTTCAGTGTTTCAGGAAGATTCGGCGAGACGGACTTTTTGTCTCTTGTATGAAGTGCGGAAAAGAGCCATGGATTGCCGAATATGCCACGGCCTAGCATGACACCGTCTATGCCAAACTCATGGACTTTATTTTTTGCATCCTCCAAGTCATTCACATCTCCGTTTCCTATAATCAAAGTCTCTGGAGAAATTTTGTCCCGCAAAGAGATAATTTCTCTCATACATTCCCAATGCGCAGGAACTAGAGACATTTCTCTCCTGGTTCGCAAATGGACAGTGAGAGCCGACAGGCCCTCCGCGAGAATTTCCGGAATCCATGTGACGATTTCGTTTTTGTTGTAACCTATGCGCGTCTTTACGGAAATTGGCAGGCGTGGCGCGCCCTCTTTTGCGGCGCGAATAATTTCTCTCGCCAGTTTTGGATCCTTTATCATAGCTGCTCCCGCTCCCTGCTTTTCAATAGATCTGTCGGGACAACCCATATTTATATCTATACCGTCAAAACCGAGTTTTTGGCAGAGGGCTCCCGCCTCGCGCATTTTTTCCGGATTGGAAGTAAATAGTTGGGCGACAATCGGTCGTTCGGCGTCCGTAAATTTCAAATCATGAAGGAGTGTTTTTCTGCCAGGCGAGCAGAGTCCGTCCGCGGAGACAAATTCAGTCCACATGACATCTGGCTTGCCGTGCATGGCTATAATCCGCCGAAAAGACGCATCCGTCACATCCGCCATAGGCGCGAGCACAAAAAAAGGCTTTTTCAGTTTTTTCCAAAATCCGTGGTTCATATTGAAGAGGCGCAAAGAAGATT
>JAUSGU010000060.1 GCA_030648825.1 bacterium | reverse complement strand
CAACCGGACCGCCATTGAATTTTTCTATGAGAGTTTTCAGGAGGTCACGGTCGTGTTGGTTTAGTCCTAGCTCGTCAATGCCGAGCATAGTGAGAGCACGGTCCACAATTTCCACGGAAACCGGAGTTTTTTCCACTTGGGCTAGGTCGCGAACACGTTTGAGGAGGAAATTTGCTGTGCGTGGTGTAAAACGGCTTCTCTCGGCTATTTTTTTGGATGAAGCATCGTCTACTTTTATCTTTAAAAGTCTCGCCGAGCGCTCTATTATCTGTTGGATCTCTCTGTCGGAATAGAATTCCAAGCGAAATGTGCCACCTGAAAATCTGGAACGTAATGGGGCTGACAGGAGAGCAATACGTGTGGTAGCGGCCAGTAGTGTAAAAGGCGGAAGCTCTAGTTGAATCGTTCTCGCCGACGGTCCTTTGCCTATGATGATATCCAGAGAGCCGGATTCCATGGCAGGATAGAGAACTTCTTCTATGGATTTATTTAGACGATGGATTTCATCTATAAATAGAATGTCACCGGGTGCGAGGTTTGTGAGAATAGACGCCAAGTCGCCGATTTTTTCTATAGCTGGACCAGAAGTAGCTTTCAGTTGCGATGAGGTTTCTTTGGCGATGAGATGAGCGAGAGTAGTTTTACCGAGGCCGGGAGGACCATAAAAAAGTATGTGTTCCGGAGGGTGTTTTCTCTCGGCAGCGGCTCGCAGAAGCACACGTAAGTTCTCCTTTATACTTTTCTGGCCGACATATTCGTCCCATTTGGAAGGACGCAGAGTTGTATCTAAAAAAAGTTCATCACTTTCCAAAATAGGCTTGTTTTGAGCCTTATTTTTGGTGTCCGATTGTGACTGTTTTGATGTACTTGACATATATTGTGCTTTATGCTAGGATGGCAATATTGAAGTTATGACAGTATTTGAAATATTCGATTCAAGAACATAAATCTCTAAGCAATTAAACCTTTGGTTTACTAGTTGATATTCTCGGGACGTTCTGGTTAGACTCCGGTTTATACTGGGGCTATCCTTTGAACTCTGCTTAACTTTAGATGCACATCTGTAAGTATTGCTTAGAGATTTATGTTCTGGAACTTTATCGAGAGTCGCTCGTTTACACAGAGCGATTTTCTTTTTTCATACTACTCCTCCTATTTTCGCACGCAATAGCCGAAAAGAGAAAGAACACAAAAAAGCTCTTTGGAAAAGTTTTATTTTTTATGGACGGCCATTCTCTCCTCCTGCAAAACTTCGTCGAGCGCGTGGCGGAATCTTTCCAATTCTTGGTTATGTTTGTCATGTTCACGCTTAAAAACATCAAGATCCCTTTCTGTTCTACTTAAATCGGAACGTTTTTTGGCCAGATCTCTTTCGGTTTCGGCTTTTAATTTTTGTATTTCTGTTTCCAGAGCTCTTTCTCTAGTTTGTATATCCAATTTTATTTTTTCAATTTCTACTTGTTTTGTCTGAAATTGATGAGCGCTTCTGTCCATCTCTGATTCTAGTTCTCTGATTTTTCCCGCTATATCTATTTTTTGATTCATCATATATTTAATCTTCTATGCTTATAACTCTCTCCAATTCCTCAAAAGAAGTAACACCTTTCAGAATTTTTATGGCGCCGTCTTGGAGCATGGAGAGTATACCTTGATTTATTGCAACCTTGTCGATTTCTTTTTCGCTTGTTGAGTATTCTATAGCTTTATTTATTTCTTCCGTTATGAGAATCCCTTCATATATGCCTATACGACCGCGGTAACCGGTTTTATTACATTCCGCGCAACCGACAGGTTTCCATTGGCTATTTCTATTTTCTGGCACTTCTTTTTTATCTATGATTGAGGCGATTATTTTTTCTATTCTCTCTTTGTCTCTGCCCGACAAAGTTTCTTCTTTTTTGCAGGTAGGACAGAGTTTTCTCACCAGACGTTGCGCCAGAGCCATGTTTATAGCGCTAGAAATGACTCTGGGATTTACGCCTAGATCTATGAGACGAGGAAAGGAACCGGCGGCACTATTTGTGTGGAGGGTTGAAAAGACGAGATGGCCTGTCAGGGCGGAATTAATGGCTGTTTGCGCCGTTTCGGAATCGCGAATTTCACCGATCATTATAATATCGGGATCCTGACGCAAGGCAGAACGTAAGCCGAGAGCGAATGAATAATTTTTTTCAGTGTTTACCTGTGTCTGAACGATACCGGGTAGATGATATTCAATCGGGTCTTCTATAGTGATAATTTTCACGCCCGGTGTGTGGATTTTTCGGAGAAAGGCATAGAGAGTTGTTGTTTTACCAGATCCTGTAGGTCCAGTGGTGAGAACCATACCGTTTGGTTTGGCGATTTCTCTCATAATTAACCCTAAAAGTTTTTGATGAATGCCGAGTTCTTCTAAGGGCACTTGAATTGACTTTGGATTGAGCAAGCGCAAAACCACTGACTCATTGTATGCACCGGGCAGGATGGATGTACGAATTTCTATATCGTCGTCGCCAATTTTAACGCTGAATCTACCGTCTTGAGCTTCTGATTTTATATTTAATTTTAGACTAGAAAGTAGTTTTACACGAGATAAGAGCAGATTGAATGTTTCTAGATCAAAAGTCATGATATCGGTGAGCACACCGTCCAGACGATAACGGAGACGAACATAGTCTTCTTCCGGTTCTATATGGATGTCGCTTGCTTTTGTGGCGAGTCCACCCGACAAGACTATTTCCAGAATTTTTGATATACGAAAGCCTTTTTTGAGTTTGAGAATTTCTTCTATATTTTTCTTTACATCTTCTATTGTTCTTATTTTGCTTATAAAAGTTTTGATATCTTCGCTAGAAATGTCCAAGGCACCAGCTTTTGTTTCCGTAGAATACGATAGATCACTATAACGGGCCCAAACTTTTTCCAGACTCATCTGGCTCGCTACGGCTATGGTTATTTCGTAGCCTTTGGATGTGATGATATCTATCGCCCGTTTGGTTTTTTCATTTGCTGGAGAGATGACGGCGATTTTCAGGCGTTTGCCTATGAGGCTAAAAGGGGCGAGTTTTGCCTCACGCGCTTCGGCTTCAGTAATGATACGCAGGGCGTCCATATTTACAGGCACGGGAGTGAGGTCTACATACTCCAGTCCTTCACGGCTGGCTACGATTTGGGCAATGTCTTCTTCTTCGCGATGTTTGAATTCGTCTAGTTTTTTGTCTTGTTTTTCTTCGTCAAAGGATATAACCATGAAGATATTTTAGCATGTAAAAAGGCGAAAGAGATGTTTCTGTGGAGCACGCCGTCTCGGCCTGCTGGCCGAGCGTCTCGTTGTCGGACGCCTACGCGTCCTCCGAAAGTCTCCACAGAAACATCTCTTTCGCCTTGAAATTGCTATAATTTCTCCATGATCTCAAAAAGTTTGAAAGAAACCAAAGAAATAGCCCGAAAATTTGTCAAAAAAGTTACTCCACATACTGATGGGGCTTTTGTGATAGCGCTTTCTGGCGATCTGGGTTCTGGCAAGACGACATTTGCCAGAGCTTTGGCTGAAACCTTTGACATACATGAGAGAGAAGTAACCAGTCCGACTTTTGTCATTATAAAAAGTTATGATTTGGATTCAAAAGAGTTTTTCTTCAAAAAATTCATACATGTAGATGCCTATAGATTGGAAAAAGCCGAGGAAATTGAAAAGCTCGGCTGGAAAACTTTGATTCGAGATTTCGGAAACCTCATTCTCATAGAATGGCCGGAAAATATAGGGGAAGCGTTGCCGAAAAATGCGGTGAAAATCTCTTTTATGTTCATAGATGAGAATACTCGGGAAATAGTGTTTAATTAAGAGGTGAAAAGACTTATTCTCCTAGATTCCCATGCCATACTCCATCGGGCATATCACGCTCTGCCGGATTTTGCGACTTCTGCTGGTGAGGCGACGGGGGCTCTGTACGGGCTCTCTACGATGCTGATTGGCATTATAGAAAAGCTCAGGCCGGATTATATCGTGGCGACATATGACTTGCCGAAGCCGACTCATAGACATGAAGCGTACAAAGACTACAAGGCAGGCCGAGCAAAAACCGATACGGAATTGATAGCGCAAATAATTCGTTCTCGCGATATTTTTAATGCTCTGGATATTCCCATATATGACCGCGAGGGCTTTGAGGCCGATGATATTTTGGGAACAATTGTAGAGAAAACTTTGAAGGATAAAAATATAGAAGTGATTATCGCTTCGGGTGATATGGATACTCTCCAACTCGTCTCCGGCGAAAAAGTTCGAGTTTATACTCTGAAAAAAGGCATAAAAGATACGATTATATATGACGAAAAATTGGTGAGAGAGCGTTTTGGGTTTGGTCCGGAACTCTTGCCTGATTACAAAGGTCTGCGTGGCGATCCGAGCGATAATATAATCGGTATAAAAGGCATAGGTGAAAAGACGGCGACTATACTCATAACAAAATTTGGAGATATAGATGATATTTATAAAGCCTTGAAGAAAAATAAAGAGAAGTTTAAAGAGGCGGGTATAACCCCACGCATTATAGAACTACTGGAAACAGGTGAAGAAGATGCCAGATTTTCAAAAGTGCTTGCTACTATCCGCCGTGACGCGCCTATAGATTGGAAATTGCCGGAAAAAATCTGGAGAGAAACGGTTGATGTTGAAAAAGCGGCGAAACTCTTTTCTGATCTGGAGTTTCGGACTATGATTACGCGATTAAAAAATGTTTTGGGCACCACGCAAACAGAACCGAAAACGGAATTACAAACAGAACCAAAATTAGAAACAGAAAAGGCGGTAAAAGAAATTTCAGAAATCAAATTTCGCGAAGCCGCCATCATGATGTGGCTTATAAATTCAAATCTAACAGACCCAAAGATTGAAGACATCATGGGTTTTACAAATGCCAAAAATTTTACCGATGCGTATAATATGCTGGAAAAAGAAATTGAAAGACACGGCTTAACAAAGCTCTGGAATGACATAGAGAGACCGCTCATACCTATTTTGAACGAGATGAAAGAGGTCGGTGTAAAGATTGATAAAAAATATTTAGTTGAACTGGGAACGGAATATAAAAAGGCTTTGGCGACACTTGAAAAGAGTATATGGAAGCTCGCTGACACGGAATTCAACGTTAGTTCTCCGAAACAACTCGGTGAAGTTCTCTATGTAAAACTGGGACTCAAAACTAAAGGCCAAAAGAAAACTGCGGGTGGGGCGTTGTCAACAAAAGAATCAGAGCTTGAAAAATTGCGTGATGAACATCCAATCATTGACGATATTTTAAAACATCGAGAACTTTCAAAACTCATCGGCACTTATCTGGACACAATTCCGACAATGCTCGATGACAAATCGCGTCTACACTCAACTTTTATTCAATCGGGTAGTGCCACGGGGCGCATGGCTTCAAAAGATCCGAATATTCAAAATATTCCGAACAAAACCGAGCTCGGCAGGAAAATTCGTAACGCATTTATAGCGGAAAAAGGTTGGAAGCTCGTCGCTTTTGATTATTCACAAATAGAATTGCGTATTGCTGCCTTTTTGTCAGGTGATGAAAAATTTATAGATATATTCAGAAGGGGAGGAGATGTCCATACGGCGGTTGCTTCGCAAGTATTCGGTGTGCCGACCGACAAAGTGACAAAAACCATGAGAGGTCAAGCCAAAGTTATAAACTTCGGCGTCATGTACGGTATGGGCGTGAATGCTCTCCGTGCAAATATAGGTTGCGATCGCGCCACTGCCCAAAAATTCTATAATGAATACTTTGAAAAATTTTCAGGCTTGCGCGATTATTTGGAGAGAGTGAAAGCGGAAACCGCTCGTCGCGGATATACGGAGACTTTTTTCGGCAGACGGCGTTACTTTGAGGGAATCAAATCCAAGCTTCCTTTTATTCGCGCCTCCGCCGAGCGCATGGCTATAAATGCCCCTATTCAGGGCACGGAAGCCGATATTGTAAAACTTGCTATGATTCGTATAGACGAATATTTGAAGCATCGAGGCTCGGAAAGAGATGTTCGCATG
>JAUSGU010000034.1 GCA_030648825.1 bacterium | reverse complement strand
ATGACTATAATTGTGATTGTTTTTTTCATGGGGAAAGTATATCATAAAATGATTATGGAACTAGTGAGAAATTTCAAAGGTCTCACGAGATTTGACGCTAATTGTCCGCGAACTCGATACTCCTTGCATTATTGGTACGGAAATTGCCACAAAAGTCCTCAAAAACGGTGATATGGTAGAGGTGGATGCAGATAAGGGGGTGGTGAGGATAATTAAATAAACCCATAAAAAAACGTGGTGGATTTGACTAAAAACGTGAAGGTAGCTGTTTTTTAGTGGTTTTTCACGATTATGTGACTAACCTCACATACATCTTGCACTCATTAATCACATGGGCGCACGATGAAAATCTTCAACAAATTCAAAGGGACTAAAGGATTCATATCTACATGGGAGAGGGTGATACGCTTTCGATATATGATCACCGAACAAGCAAAGAAAAGATGGAGAATATTAGCATTCTGTAAAAAACAAAATAAAAATATAAAAAAATAAGACCCACCAAATAAATGGGGGTCCTATGAATATTTGTAGCTGGCTTGGATTTACGGTTTGATGGATTCAAACCCGATTCCCGTCAGGGTGTTACCCACCGATGAGAATGTCAAGATGACAACCTCCCCTTCGCCCATAGTCGCACCCTCGGCGTAGCTTTGGAGGACTCTGCCCACTTCATATCCACCTTGACGAATGAATTCACCCAAGGTGTACATGACTTGCGGATGTAACACCGCATGACCACCGACAAACACCCGTGCCGTGCCGTCCGCTTTCACTGCCGCCACGAGCGACAGGATCTCGGCGAGTGCCACGTGACCGAACTCGTGGAGATGTTCGGCCAATTCGTGCTTGTAGTACTCGCTCAAGGGCGCGTACTTCAAGAGGGTTCGCATGACGTTGAGCGGTTCACTCGGATCTTCTGAGATTCCGAACGTCGTCACGGTGCCGATGTCTCTGTCTCTGCGGCCGGTTATGACTGCCGTTGTTGTTCGCGCCCGTTCCGCCGGAGAAGACAGAACGAGGTCAAACTTTCTGTCGACGAGTTTTCTGGCGATTAAGACCACCTGACCGCATCCGATTGGGGATAGTTGACGATCCCGATCGGTTTGACCTGCTTCTGCGGGCAGAGTATTGCAGCGTCGACCGAACATGAGGACGCCACCTTTACCGAACAAGCTCAAGATTTGAGCGGTGCTGACCTGACCATTTTTTGTTTTCATTGGGAAACTTTTTTCTGAATGATTGGAGTTGCTGAAGTTGAAAACTACCGAAATCTGACAAAGATCTGACTACCTGTCTATTATAGCATACCCAATAGATTTGTCAATCATGCAAAAAAGCCCGTATTATGGGCGTTTTTATATTGTGGAGATGGGCGGAATCGAACCGCCGTGCATGTGAGGAATCCTGTGCTTCTACGCGACTTAGAGATTTTTTTCCGCCGAAGCGGATTTGAGCGGTCGTGTTTTAAAAATTTCAAAACACACAACCGCCGAGTTTCATAGGCCGAAGCCTTTTGAGAGAGTCCGAAACAGTTCTCTCCCTATCCCCGATTTATAACATCATGATCTCTCCGCGCGGGGAGCGTAGAGAGGTGATGTCGCTTAGGCTATTGCGTAAGCGAATGAGAAACCGTTAACCGCGAAAGGCGATTTTACAGATTTTGCATTTGATTTGTGGAAAGTTTTGAGAGTTATCCGGCTCTATCGCGCGCAGGAGGATTGGGTTCACATGTCTAGGCCGATCATCCCCGTATTTTAAATATTGTTGGAAGTAGCAGGTGCGAGTTCGAGTCCCGAGGGGAAGGGAGCGCCCTTAGGCGTGGGTCTCGCCCCGAGTGACGAGGACTCGCACCTGCTACTTTTCTATTCACCTTTCAAAGTACGTTGTATATCTCTATCAGTCTCTCTTTTCTTTATCGTCTCGCGTTTGTCGTATTTTTTCTTGCCACGGACGACGGCGATATCCACTTTCATTTTTCGTCCTTTATTATACACCCGCAGAGGCACTATTGTCAAGCCTTTGCTCGATTCAATATCTGCCAATTTTCTAATTTCCTGTTTGGTGAGAATCAGTTTGCGAATGCGCATAGGATCGTAATCATCAGGCGTATTTGACGGCTGATATGGCGGAATGCCCATTTGCACGACATACGCTTCACCGCCTCGTATAGTGACATAAGCGCTGTCCAGACCGATAGTGTGCGTGCGTAGAGACTTTACTTCCAAACCCAAAAGTTCAATACCCGCTGTGATGGTTTCGAGTATCTCATAATCAAAACGAACTTTTTTATTATTGGCCAAAGCCATGAATATATGCTATCACAGAGCATGTTTCTGATATAATGCTTTCACATCTATGCAATTTCCAAGTCAATTCAAAAAGCCGGTAAAAAACCAAAAGAAAGGCAGAGACAAACGACCAGCCTCCATAACGCGTTTTCTCGGCAGTTTTGGCACTGGTCTACTCATTTTTTTTCTCTTGATAACGGTGTATTCTTTTGTTACTGGGAACGGCAAAGACGACAAGCCAACAGTATCTCTGTCCGAGTTGTCGGGTGATGTGTCATCCGGCGCGGTAACGGCTATAGAAGTGGATGGAGACACTTTGAATCTCACATATAGAGACGGTACGGAAAAAATTTCTAAAAAAGAAACAGACAATGCCATCACGACATCACTCGTCAATTATGGAGTGAAGGCCGAGGCTATTTCCGCCGTGAAAATTTTGGTCAAAGAGCCGTCGGGCGTGGCTTATTGGCTTTTCAATTTAGCGCCGTTCTTCCTGCCTCTGATTTTTATCATTGCCATCATATGGTTTCTCTCTCGACAGGTGCGCGGAGCCGGTATGCAAGCGTTCACTTTCGGTCAATCTAAAGCGCGCATCACTATGCCGGAAGACAAGAAACAGAAAGTGACTTTCAAAGATGTGGCGGGGGCGAAAGAGGCCAAACAAGAACTCATGGAGATTGTTGATTTCCTGAAAAATCCAAAAAAGTTTCTGGACGTGGGGGCGGTGATTCCAAAAGGCATCTTGCTAATGGGCGCGCCGGGGACGGGCAAGACGCTATTGGCGCGAGCGGTGGCCGGCGAAGCCGGCGTGGCTTTCTTCTCTATTTCCGGTTCCGAGTTTGTGGAGATGTTTGTCGGTGTAGGGGCGTCGCGAGTCCGGGATTTGTTCAAAGTGGCGAAACAAGCGGCTCCGGCCATCATATTCGTGGATGAAATAGATGCTGTCGGCCGGAGCCGCGGCGTCGGTGTCGGCGGAGGCAATGACGAACGCGAACAAACACTCAATCAAATTCTCACCGAAATGGACGGTTTTGAACCGAATGAAAAAGTAATCGTCATGGCGGCCACAAACAGACCGGACGTTTTGGATCCCGCCCTGCTCCGTCCCGGCAGATTTGATAGGCGGGTGACGATAGATTTGCCGGACAGAGCTGATCGAGAAGAAATTTTGAAAATTCACGCTCGTAAAAAACCTTTTGCCGAAGACGTAAATCTCCTCGTGGTGGCCGAACGCACACCAGGTTTTTCGGGGGCTGATCTATATTCGCTCATGAATGAAGGAGCGATTCTCGCCGCTCGCGAAAGCAGAACAAAAGTTTCCCAATATGATCTCATCCGCGCCATAGAAAAAGTAATGCTCGGTCCCGAGAGAAAAAGTCATATTTTATCCCAACAAGAAAAGAAAATTACGGCATACCATGAAGCCGGCCACGCCATCGTTTCTAGTGTCTTGGATTATGCCGATCCGGTCCACAAAATATCTATCATTTCTCGTGGTCGTGCGGCAGGCTACGTTCTCCATCTGCCTCTGGAAGACAGAAAACTTCAATCCAAAAAAGAATTTTTAGATGATATTGCCGTATCTCTCGGCGGTTATGTGACGGAGCGCATGATGTTCGGTGATATCACCACCGGACCGTCAAACGATCTCCAAGTTTCCACAGCTCTGGCTCGCGATATGGTTACAAAATACGGTATGTCCGACAATATGGGACCTGTCGCTCTGGAAGGCGAGGGTGGTAGGGTGCTCTTTGGCCGAGGTGTGGGTGATGGAGAATATTCGGAAATGATTGCGGCCCAAATTGATGCCGAAGTAAAAGCCATAATGACGACTGGCATGAATCGAGCCGAGACTACCATAAAAACTCACAAAAAATTACTCGATGCCATAGCTACACGGCTCATAGAAACCGAAACAATTGAACGTGAAGAGTTTGAACAAATTCTCATCGCCAACGGCGTCACTCCAAAAAAGAAAAAAGACATAGAGCATTTGGTTTAGACAGAAACTTTCCGCAAAAAAACAAAAACAAAAACAAAAAATACAAAACCCCTCGAACAAAAAAGCCGCCCCCTGCCAAAAAAATGTCAGGACAAGCGGCTTTGAATAAACTTGGAATGGAATGCGGTTGTGGTCCTATCAGACAGATTGAAACCACTAATGTTGTTGCGTTTGGCGAAAAACACAAACTCAAATCCTCGAGTCACGAGTGTACCGGTAGTGGTACATATGTACATCTGAGTATCAACAAATCCTCTACTGGCATCTTCTAATTCTCTCGGATCAATTTCCGTAATTGTCTCAATAGCGATCTTTTGGAAGTATTTTTCTTTGAGAATCATTTCAATCGTCTCATGATTTGGGTTTCCTCCTAACAAGCCTATCGGAAAACCCCATTCATCAGGATTTTCTTCTCCGCCTCGGACCAATGCGATTTCCTTCCCTCTGAACACAAAGAACAGAGCGTGGGTGAGGTTATTCATGAACAGAATCTCCTTTCAAACCCCATTATATTGTATATTTCAATTTTGTGCTTTAGGATAGATGAGCGATGGTCAACAGTCTAAATGCGCCTATAGCTCAGTTGGTTAGAGCATCGAGCTTATACCTCGAGGGTCCTAGGTTCGAGTCCTAGTAGGCGCACCTGTAATAATTTTCTTTTTGTTACGTCATCAGTATTGTGTAAATAATTAATAATTATATAATCTATGAAACAACTTGATCCTAAAGCGGTTTGGCTGTTATTTTTCGGTACAGTTTTGCGTTGGTTTATCATCGTTATTTTT
>JAUSGU010000055.1 GCA_030648825.1 bacterium | reverse complement strand
TTCGCTCCATTCAATAGATAAAAAACAGCAGATATAAGTTTGAGTCACGAGGGGAAGGGAGCGCCCTTAGGCGTGGGTCCCGCCCCGAGTGACGAGGACTTATATCTGCTGTTTTTTTACTTCTTTTCCCCAGCGAAAGCCAGAGTCATTTTCTGGTTGGCGGCGTCAAACAGAGTAATTTTGAAAGGATAAACTTTGCCGAGCTCCAGATACGCCCGCAGTTTTTCGTCCGAGCCGAATTCGGATACATGAACCAATCCGGCTACGCCTTCTTCGATAGAAGCCAGAGCGCCATGGCGATTGAATTTGATGATCACACCCTTTACGATTTGATCTTTCTTGTATTTTTTGCCGGCTTCCGCCCACGGATTAGTTTTCAAAGCCTTTATGGAAAGTGATACCTTGCCGTCTTTTACTTCAATCACTTTGACACGCACCGAATCTCCGACTTTGAAACGAGTTTTTGGGTTTTCAACCAGAGCCCAGTCTATTTCCGAAATATGGACGAGACCTTCCAGCCCTTCGTCAATTTTTACAAATACCCCGAAATCAACCATGCCCGTCACTTTGCCTTCTACTTCATCGCCGACTTTGAATTTTGCTACTGTGGCGGTCTTGTCTTTTTCTACGGAATTTTTTTCGGAAAATATCAGTTTACCTTCTTTTGGAAAAGCGCCGATGATTGAAACGGCAATTTTCGTGCCTACTAATTTTTTCAGTTCGGCCAGAATGCTGTCTTTGTCACCATCCTCCACGCGGGGATAGTGTTCGGGTTTTAATTGACTTGCGGGGAGAAAACCGGAAATGCCTTGCCAGTCTATGATGAGACCGCCTTTGTTCGCTTCTTTTATAGGCAATTCCAGAATAACTTTACTCATGATGGCTTGTTCGGCTTCTGTCCAAATGAGAGCTTGGCGAGCCTCTTTGAGAGACAGTTCTATATAGCCGTCAGCATTCTTTGGGTCAACAATTTTTGCCGAAACTTTGTCTCCTATATTTATTTTTTTTATGACGTCGCGTGCCAAAATATATTCGCGACCATATATGATGCCCGTGCCAAAAGGAGGCAGGTCAATAAAAAGACCCTTTTTGTCTATGGCGATGACGGAGCCTTCGATCAAATCACCGGCATTCGGCGGAGTGGCGGAATCGGCGAGCTTTTTACCCATGACCGTTTTTGGCTCGGCTGGGGCAATTTTTATTTTCTTTGTTTTTATTTCTGTTTTCGTCACCGTTTCTCCCGAGGTTTTTGTTTCTATTGTTGTTGGTTGCATAAATGAAAAAAGCCCGAAATTTCTCTCTGCACAGTTTCTCGTAGCCATGTGCCCGCAGAGAGGGTTAATTTCAAAGGGAATTTCCTTGTAAATACCGGCTCTGTTTAACAGTTTGGCCAGTGGAGAGATGTTAGCAAAAAAGCACGAAAAAGTAAAGGAATCTTTCAGATTTTGTGTACTTGAGCTATACTCATTTTATGGTAATCACATATCAAGGCGGGGCGTTCGTAAAAGTGCAATTCGGCGATATCACTATCGCTGTCAATCCGATATCAAAAGATTCAAAACTCAAGACGACTCGTTTTGGGGCTGACATTGCTCTAGTTTCGCTCAATCATGCAGATTTTTGCGGTGTGGATCAGGTTTCGTTCGGCGAAAAAAACGCTTTTGCCGTCACCGGTCCTGGAGAATATGAAATCAAAGATGTTTTTATAAAAGGCTTCAAATCGGAGTCAAAATACGGCGGAGAAAATAGAATCAATACTATTTATACCGTCAATCTGGAGAATATGCGTCTATGTTTTCTCGGTATTCTGTCTAGTAAAGATTTGCCGAATGATGTTTCCGAGGCCATAGACGACATAGATATTCTCTTTGTGTCTATCGGTAGTGAAGGGGCTCTCTCTTCCAGCGATGCATACAAATTGGCCGTAAAACTGGAACCGAAACTGATAGTGCCTCTCTATTGGGGAAATTCTGCCGCCCTCAAAACTTTTCTGAAGGAAGCCGGTGAAGAAAACACCAAACCGTTGGACAAGCTGACATTGAAGAAAAAAGATCTAGAAGGCAAAGAAGCTGATGTGGTTGTCCTGGAGCCTGCCGCTTAGACATAGTGATTTTATGTTTCAATATCTAGAAAAATTGAGAAAAAAGCCCGAGGGGGAGAGACGCAAAACTGTACTGCTCATATCTCTCGGTGTCACTTTGATAATCGCTTTAATTTGGATCATTACCATCACTTCTCGCATAGGCAGTACGAATTTTTCTCTTGAAGACGAGACTGGCAATGAAAAAATCGGCGAGAAAGTGCCGAGCCTCACTGAAACTTTCTCCAATTTCATGGATCAGGTGGGCAATATCATAAATAACAGTACAACTTATGATAGCGCGACTACGACGAAAATGATCCAATAATGAAACGGGCAATCGTTTTGTCAACTATTTAAAAAGACTTAAAAATGCTATACTTCAAGTAATATAACGCTTGTAAAAGAGCATTATTTTTTCTTTATGAGCCCAAAAAATCCCGAGTCTAATTCAGCAAATGGAGCATCTCCGGCAGCTGATGCAAAATCAACATCGCGAAATTCCGGCATTGTCCCACGTTCTATCGTGACGGAAATGCGCGAGTCGTATCTGGATTACGCCATGTCGGTCATCACCAGTCGCGCCTTGCCCGATGTGCGCGACGGATTGAAACCGGTTCATCGTCGCATCCTCTATGCCATGAATGATATCGGTCTCACGTCCAGCGCCAAAACTCGCAAATCTGCAACTGTGGTGGGAGACGTGCTCGGTAAATATCATCCTCACGGCGATGCGGCTGTCTATGAATCTATGGTCAAAATGGCTCAGGACTTTTCCATGCGTTATCCTCTCATCATTGGGCAAGGTAACTTTGGTTCTATTGACGGTGACGGTGCGGCGGCTATGCGTTATACAGAAGCAAAAATGTCCCGTCTGGCTATGGAACTCCTGCACGATTTGGAAAAAGAAACTGTTGATTTTCGTCCAAACTATGACAATACCAGAAAAGAGCCGATTGTTTTACCTAGCGCTGTTCCAAATCTGCTTTTGAATGGCACCCTCGGCATCGCTGTCGGTATGGCTACGAACATTCCGCCCCACAATCTCGGCGAAGTGCTGGACGCTACTATTCATCTCATAGAAAATCCGGACGCGCCGACCGAAGATTTACTCAAATACATAAAAGGTCCCGATTTTCCGACTGGCGGAATCATTTTTGGCGAACGTGATATTCAGCACGCCTATTCAACCGGTCGTGGAGGCATTTTGGCGCGAGGTGAGGCGGAAATCGTGGAAAACAAATCCGGCCAATTTCAAATTATTATCACCAGTATTCCATACCGCGTGGTCAAAGCCGATCTCATCATGACTATCGCCGATCTGGTGCGTGAGAAAAAAATTGAGGGCATACGAGGCTTGCGCGATGAGTCGGCAAAAGACATCCGTATCGTCATTGATTTAAAACAAGGAGCTCATCCTCAAAAAGTTCTTAACTTCCTCTACAAACACACCCAACTGGAAGGTATGTTTCATCTGAACGTCGTGGCTCTGGTCCACGGCGTGCCGGAAACGTTGTCGCTCAAATCAATTCTGGAATATTTCATAGAACACAGAGTAGAAGTGGTGAAACGTCGCACCGTGTATGATTTGAAAGTTGCCTCTGCCCGAGAACATATTTTGCTCGGCCTCAAAAAAGCTCTGGATCATATAGATGAAATCATAAAACTGATAAAAAAGTCGCGTGATGTGGAGGATGCCAAAGCTCAATTGATGAAGACATTCAAATTCTCTGTTCTCCAAGCACAGGCTATTCTCGATATGCGTCTCCAGAAATTGGCAGGTCTGGAACGCCAGAAAATAGAAGACGAACTGACAGTCATACAGAAACTGATAAAAGAATTGAAAGAACTCTTGGGGAGCTCAAAGAAAATCCTCGATGTCATCAAGAATGAACTTGTGGAAATCAAAGCCAAATATGGCGATGAGCGTCGAACAAAGGTCATAAAACATGGGGCGAAAATTTTGTCGGACGAAGATCTAATTCCCGATGTTGAGAGCGTTCTGGTTTTGACCCAAGGCGGATATGTAAAGAGGACCGCGCCGGATGAATATCGCAGGCAGAAACGCGGAGGTGTGGGTGTCGTTGATTTGGATACAAAAGAAGAAGATTTCGTCACCAATCTCCTCACAGCCAGCACCCATTCCGACATTCTATTTTTTACGGACAAAGGCAAAGCCTATCAGATAAAGATGTATGAATTGCCAGAGGGCAAGCGCGCCACAAAAGGCAAAGCTCTGGTGAATTTCCTGTCTCTCGCCGATGATGAGAGGGTGACATCTATTTTACCTATGCCAAAGGAATCAAAACTGGCGGCGGAATTGTCTCTCATGATGGTGACGAAACTTGGCACAGCCAAAAAAGTAAAAGCGGCCAGCTTCCACGACGTGCGTCGTAGTGGTCTCATTGCTATCACTTTGGAAGCAGGTGATTCCCTGATGTCGGTTTCTTTCGTTTCAAAAGGTGATGATGTGTCCATTGTAACGGCAGAAGGACAATCAATCAGATTTCGCGAATCGGATGTGCGTGAGATGGGACGTGGGGCGTATGGCGTGAGAGGAATATCTCTGGCCAAAGGCGATACGGTCATCAGCGCCGATGTTGTAAAAGCCGGCGGAAAAGGAGCGCGGATTATGGTCATATCCAAAAACGGCTATGGCAAGACCACTCTGGCGAGTGAATACAAAACACAAAAGCGTGGTGGATCAGGAATTCTCACTATGAAAGTAACCGACAAAACCGGTCCGGTCATTTCCGCCAAAGCCATAACAGAAGAAGACAGCGAATTGGTGGCAATGTCTAAAAAGAGTCAGGTTGTGCGGGTGGAATTGGCCGAAATCCCCACTCTCGGCCGCCAGACGCAGGGTGTGAGGGTGATGAAACTGCGGGAAGGGGACTCTCTAGCTTCTGTAGTTTGCCTCTAGGGCGAAAGAGATGTCCTCGTGGAGTACGGAAGTTTTTTCTGCTGAAAAAACCTCCTCGTTTCCGGCGCCGTCGCGCCTCCAAAGCCTCCACTTGGACATCTTTTTCGCCCTTGGGGATAAAAAAGAAGTGTAAAAAGGCGTTTGGGTATACAATAAAGGCAAGTTTTATTAAATTTTAAAAGATAATTATGAAGAAGATTTTTTTTACAGTGGCAATGTTTTCTTTGGTGGTCATGATTTCAATACCAGTGTTTGTAAATGCTCAACGTGGAGTGCTCGCACCAAAACCTGGGGACCCTACATATACAACACAACTTCTAACATCAGGTGGTACTAATGCTTCAGTTGTCACTCAAAGTGGAGCATCTCCGAATGCAACCCCGAGCGGTTGTGTAAATTTGGTAAATGGAGGTTTGGGGGGTGTTGTTGGTTGTGTTCTCACTATCTTTAATTACGCGATTACTCTCATGATTGCAGGGGCTGTTGTGATGGTTATATGGGGAGCGTTCATAATGATTACTAGCGAAGAAAAGAGGGCAGAAGGTAGACAAACGATCATTTACGGCATTATCGGTATTTTTGTCATGATTTCTGTTTGGGGTTTTGTGAATATACTGGATAAAACTTTTAATTTGAGATCAAATCCAATTTCTCCTCCACGATTAACGAATTAAAAATTCCGGCAAGAAAAAAGAGCTCGGGGCAAAACCTCGAGCTCTCTTGTGTGCACATTGTAGGGTGCATACCTGTTTATTTACCTCCGCAGTTCAATTTCCATCGGACTCGCTGAAGTAAACGTGACCCAGTCGGCGTCACTGTAGGTCGTGATTCCGTTCGTTGGTAGAATTTTTATCTGGGAGATTTGCTCCGCACGGTGCCATGTTCCAGGGAGATGATTGTTCACTGTGACAATTCCATACCGCTTGGTGATTTTGACTTTGCCGTGCCTTATCATTTCTGCGGTGTAACGTCTGGATATTGTTCCGGGAGACAAATACTCTCGGTTCAATTTTTCGTTGACGATACCTTGTGTGATAGCCATGGCGGGAACAACCGCCACAGATGCTGATTGAGAAACAACCGTCACTGGTGTCACCGATACTACAGATGTCGTAGAAGTTTCATTTTCCGTAGCATTTGCCGCCGGGACGTTCGAAGGAACTGTCGCTGGTTGCTCCAATCTTTTGAAGGCCAAAAGCGTTTCTCCAACAGTTCTCCTCATTTCGTCGGTAGTAGGAGCCGGCTTCTGTTCATCCAGAGTCTTTTTGATCTGTTCAAGACTCGAGCCGGTGGCGTCAACTTTTTCCTGGATGGATTTCGCTAAACCGCTGGAGTGCTTGTTGATTTCGCCGACCGATAAGGTGGCTTTGTCAACGAGTGCTGCAGTAGCTGAGTTAATGTCCTTCCGAGTGTTGTCGCCGTCGCTCTTGATTTCCGATTTGATGTCCTCCCTGGTCGCCAGTTTCGAAACCTTATTGATGATCTCTTTCGAGATCTTTTCTGAAGATTCAGCGGCCACCATGGCAGCTTTCGTCGTTTTCGTAGCGTTTCCTCGGAACACGAGCAATCCGACAAGGACGAGGATGGGACAAACGACGCCGAACACAACCAGGTTCCGCAACCGTTTGAATGCTGACGGGGACGGTGTCGGATTCCTGTTGGTGTGTGCATCTAATTCACCCCTTACCATGCTCTGAATGGTGTTGAGACTGGGTGCTGGCGGTGGCATCTGTGGAGGCGCGGGTGGCGGGGGGATCTTGGAGACGATCGCCGCGACAGTCACCGTGTTCGATTTTTCAACGATGCCTTGGATGGC
Source organism: bacterium (assembly GCA_030648825.1). GTDB lineage: Bacteria > Patescibacteriota > Minisyncoccia > Phycocordibacterales > UBA6065 > UBA6065. The sequence continues at coordinate 6,814 of JAUSGU010000055.1, read as the reverse complement.
ACCGAGAATACGGACCACGATTGGCGGAAAGGACTTCGGCTTCACGGGTTTCTTTGCGGGTTTGACAGGTTTTTTTGTTGAGGTGGTTTTGACGGGGGGACGAACAGTTGCTTCCGCAACCGGTGTTTTGGAACTGGCGGGTTTGTTTTTCATGGCAAAACTTTATGTGAAGAGCAGTATCGCACACAGAAATGATATATTTCTGACGTGACTGTTCTGCAGAATATTATACACCCGACTCGGCATGGTGTCAATGGGTTCGTATAGCTGATGCTATTTTTCTCTGTTATACTATATATACTTATGTTCGCCGATCCTAAACATAATATAGAACAATTGGGAATTTCTGATGGGACTATCATGGCCGATTTTGGGTCCGGTTCGGGTTTTTATAGTCTGGAAGCTGGGCTGGCTGTCGCTCCGACTGGCAAAGTCTATGCCATAGACGCGCAGAAAGAATTATTGGAGCGTTTGAAAAAGGAGGCCAAGGAACATCACATACGAAATATAGAAATTATTGCTGGAGATTTGGAAAAACTGGGCGGATCAAAACTGCGCGAAGGTTCTTGTGATGTGGTCATCGCTTCAAACATTTTATTTATGATAGGGGACAAGAAAAACTTTCTCCTGGAAGCGTTCAGAGTGCTAAAACCGAGAGGCAGACTGTTGGTCATAGATTGGGCGGCGTCTTTTTCTCAAATAGGTCCGCATCCAACGCATGTTTTCTACAAAGACGACGCCATGAAGCTGGCGCGAGAAACCGGTTTTGTTTTTGACAGAGAGATACATACCGGAGCACAGCATTATGGTATAATTTTCCGCAAGCAATAGTCCGCGAGCAATAATTTTTGCATATCATATAGTAAATATAAAATGTCTCGATTTCAGCTCATCTTTTCGGCAATCCTCGTCGTCCTCGGAGTGGCAGGGGCTGTTCTATTTGCCGTGGCCAGAAATCAAGGCAGTCAGAGCGCGCCGGCCCTCACTATGTGGGGCACTCTGGATGGTCGTCAGGTTTCCGATTTTTTGGCAAAAATTTCTGTTGATTACAGAGATACGGTCAATGTATCTTATGTGGGGAAAGATCCAGCGACATTTGAATCGGATCTCATTTCCGCTCTGGCGCGCGGACAGGGTCCAGATATGGTTTTGCTTCCCCAGGATTTGATTTTAAAACAGCTGGACAAGTTTTACATCATTCCTTATGAGAATTATTCTCAACGTCTATTCAAAGATTCATTTATCCAAGAAGGGGAGCTCTATATGATGTCATCCGGCATTGTCGGTCTGCCTTTTTCGGTTGATCCTCTGGTCATGTATTGGAATAGGGATATATTTACAAATGCTGGATTGGCCACGCCACCTATCGCATGGACTGAATTTTTCGGTTTGGTTCCGAAACTCACAAAAAAAGATCAGAATGGAAATATAAGCCAGAGCATGGTGGCTTTTGGAGAAGTGCGCAACGTCTCTTCCGCCAAAGATATTATCGCTCTACTCACTATGCAAGCCGGCAGTCCGATTGTTACTTTTACGAATGATGGTTTCAAGAGTAATCTGGCAGATCGGGGATTATCCGGTCTGGTGCCTGCCGAATCTGCGGTTTCTTTCTTTACTGAATTTTCAAATCCTGTGAAGGCTTCGTATTCTTGGAATCGGGCGTTCTCTCTGGATCGTACTATGTTTTTGGCTGGCAGGTTGGCTCTCTATTTTGGATATGCCAGTGAATTGTCGGGGTTGCGTGGCGCCAATCCTAATCTCAATTTTGATGTGGCCGTGATGCCTCAAGCGGAAGGTAATAGAATGACTTTTGGCAGAATGAATGCTATCGCTCTGCTCAAAACTTCTCCAAATGTAGGTCCTGCATATATAGCGGCCGTGACACTGACGAGTGCGCCACTACAAACCGAATGGCTGACAAATAGCGGTTTTCCGCCGGTTCGCAGGGATATGCTCCGCACTCTACCCAGCGATGCCTTTCAATCGGTAATTTACCAGAGTGCCCTCATCTCCCGCGCGTGGCTTGATCCATACCGCGAAGCCACTCTCGGCACATTTATGCGTCTCATAGAAGACGTCACATCCGGCGTCTCGCGCGTCTCCGAATCGGTGAATGAAGCTAATTTGGAACTGGATAATCTGCTCCGTGGCAATATATAAAAATATAAAATGAAGAAATATAAAATGAGCGAAGTCATGAGCAAAATCCCGATTCTAATTTTTGCCACTTTTCTCGCGGTTACGATTTTTGGTGTGGGACATGATGTCTTTGCCCAAAGCAATCCCGCGACATTAAATACCAATCCTACAAACTTGCAATCTGACACAGCCGGGGAAGTGGGCTCAAATAATCCAACGAATTCCAAGTTTCAGCTCGTATCATGTCAAGGTATTGATGATCCGAGAACGCCAAATATAGTAGAGAAAGAATGCGACTATCAACAACTCATCGCTACGGTCTCCCGACTCATCCAATTCGCTCTCTATATTCTCATTCCCATAGTTTTAGGCATGATTATTTATATAGGCTTTAAATTTCTCACTTCCAACGGCGATTCGGGCAAACTGGCGGATGCCAAGAGAATGATCACGCCGCTCCTCATAGGAATTTTTCTCATATTTTCAGCGTGGCTCATCGTTTATACTTTTCTTGATAAATTACTCGTTAGTGATTTGAAAAGTGGTGTAGTGCCTACCAGTTTAAGATCAAAATAATTATGAATATAAAAAAAATATTTTCTCTCATACTCGCGTCCGCGCTTCTGCCCATGCTATTGCTCGCTTTCGCGAGTCCTGTTTTTGTCCATGCACAATCGGCCGGGGCGGAGTGCGGTTCTGTAGGAGGAAATTTACCTGCCGGTACATCTGGAGGAAATCCTACTGTCTCATCAGGCGGAAATCCAAGTTCACCTACTAGTGGTGGACTTTCAAACCCCATAGGAGGTGTACCAAGTATAGCCTGTCTCTTCTATAAAATTGTGGATTTCATTATGAGCTTGAGTTACGTAGTCATAGCTTTCTTTCTACTCCTCTCAGGTTTCAAATTTGTTACGGCGCAGGGAAGTCAAGACAAACTGACAGAAGCAAAGAAAACTTTTTGGTATACAGTCGTAGGCGCTCTGATTTTGATAGGCGCAAACACCATCATTCAGGTTGTTCAGGGCATTATAAAAGGTATACAGAGCTAAATAGCTTATCCCCACGTCCTTTCTTTGACGTTTTTTTGCTGGTATAATATGGAACGTAATGCAGTATTAACAAGTTAATTTTTATAGTATTTATTATGAAAAAATTCAGTTACCTGGCGGTCGCATCGCTCGTCTTTCCGCTCTCCGCGGCGGCGGCGATTAACACAGTTTGGGATATTTTTGGTTTTGTAAAGAGAATTCTGGATGCGGCCCTGCCTCTAATCATCGCTATCGCTGTCGTCTGGTTCATTTGGGGCATATTTATGTATGTCGTTGCTGTGGATGATGAGAAGAAATCAGCCGCCAAAGACAAAATCATTTACGGCATCGTCGGTCTATTTATCATGATTTCTGTTTGGGGTTTGGTAAACATTCTCGTCAGAACATTCGGTTTGAGCAATACGGGTCCTGGGACGATTGTCAGCCCTCTACCTACGATTCCTGGCGCTACGAACTAGTTAATTAAAAATAGAATGAATGCTCTGGAACTAGAACCAGTCAAAAAGCTTTTTACTCTGGTCGTAGATCCTCTCATTCGGCTCCTGTTTGCGGCCGCAATACTCTACTTTGTTTATGGTGTCTTCAAGTTCATCAAAGACAAAGCTTCGGGCGAGAGCGCGGATATAGCCCAAGGCGCCAATCATGTCCTCTGGAGCACTATCGGTATATTCATCATGATATCGGTGTGGGGGATCATAGCTATACTGCGGAGTACCATAGGAGTGCAGTAGAAAATAAGAAAGAAAAAAGGAGTCGGGGCGTGTGCCTCGGCTCCTTTGTTGATATTGTTGAGATCACCATCTCTCAACAATCCATTTTTTGTCCTGTTTCTCTGTTTTGAAACTGACAAAATAAGGATCATATTCTGCCCAGTTCCCAAGCTTTTTTTCTTTGCGGATTAATTGCTTGTTTATATCAAAGAGTGAAAATACCATATCACTATCGTTTGGCAGTACAGTTAATTTTCTTCCTTTGATAAACAGCCCTTCGAGGGTTTCACCTGCTTTCAAGACATGCAGGTCAGGATTTACACTTTCAGGTTGAACGGCATCAACAATACGTTCAACGACTCTATCATTTGATTGGCTCGGTGACTTTTTTGATTTGTCATTGAGGCCTACAATCGCGTAATAGATAAGTATGGCGATGATAGAGACAAACACCACAATTTTACCGACATCTGGCCATCTATTAATGTCTGGAGTATTTACAGTTACTGGAGTGCTCATGGGTTTTTCTCCTTTTTACCTTGAGTTTGATTATCTCGGTTGCGATTACGTTTGTTGTTTCCTTGCCGACCACCACCTTCTTTTGTTTGAACTCCGAATCTTTTGAGGGTTGAGGCAATCAATCCAACGAGACTCTCAACTCCACCATTAGCAGTAACAATCATCTCATCACGATCCAAGTCACCCTCCTGTGCCTGAACAGCTCTGAGAGCTTCGAGGGGAGGTAGCCCTGGCAGTTTTTTCCGGAGACTTGCTGCTCTAGTTCCTTGTCTTCCCATGTCTTCATCCTGAGCATCAGACCGGGCTGTTTCAACCGCTAGAGCTTCACGTGCCCGAAGTATTTCCAAATTTGTCGGCAAAATCTCCGAACACAAAACTTCTAGAACGTTTACACCAGAATCATTGCGAAAACTCCTATCAATTTGCTCCGAGATGTTTTCCGGAATAGTAGCTCCGGCACCTTCAGCATTTCCCGCAATAACTTTGATCACCCGATCCTCGGTTTTGAGTTCAATGAGATGTTCTCTCATGTCCACCGACGTGTAACCCATAAATGGCCACGGCGCCCATTGGTAACCTTCACTCGCATATACATGTGTACGTTTGCCGAGTATGGTGTATATCCCAATGTGCTGATGTGCAATAACTGTCACCCCAGCACCGCCAAATCCGATCGCGAACAATATCATGCAAATTGACGGGAATACATCCATGCTTGTCAAGATAGTGAATGGTAGAATAGCCAAAAGAAGGATGAATACAATACCTACATAGACAGACCAAGGTTTAATTTCGGTCTCAACGGGACATTGTTCTTCTCCTTCTCGTCCTTTCTGAAAACATTGATGAATTTGTTGACCAACCTCTAGTTTGAGTGCTATCAGTGGATCCAATTCCACTCTGGAGGCTATTGCTCGTGTGATAGATTCAGAATAAGCAATGATTGTTCTTTCAACTTGTGCCATTCCCCCCATATTGAGAAAGAGATATGGATCTTCCACTTTCCATCTGATCGCTTGCTGAATTTTGACTTCGGCAGAACCGAGATCATTGAGTTTACTGTTCGGTACATTTGCCATTGTTGTTATCCTTTTTGTTTTTTTGGTTTTCTGAGAGTGAAACTTGTCAAAGAGCAGGGAAAAACGTCTGTTTTTCCCGGAACTGTCCTTCTGGGACTCTACGTCTGAATGAGTAAAAAGTCAAGTTTTTTACGATATGACACCCCCGATGAAAAATAAAAAACAAAAGAAAAGGCCGCGGTGCGTTTACGCACCGCGGCCTGAAAAACAAAATGAAAAACGAAAATCGGCAGACCGTTTGCTGAATCAGCAGGCGACCTTTTGATTCTTCATCAGATCGGTTATGATTTCGAGCAAAATTTCCGCATCAAAAGGCTGAGAGATAAACCTATCAGCTCCATGAGGAAGCGGTTCAACCAACTCGCTCGTCAATATGATGAATATTTTGCGGTTTATGTAACGTTTTATTTCCAACGAAAACTCTGCTCCACCCATACCCATGCCAAATTGGTGGCCGGTGATGATGATGTGGATATCTCTTTCCAAAACAATTTGAAAACCCATTTCTGCATTTTCCGCTATTTCTACCGCATGATATTCCGCCAGCACTCTTGCCATATTAGAACGAAATACCGAATCTCTCTCAACGAGAAGGATATTCATAATGACGAAAAATTTTCAAAGTGCGCAAACCGTCGCACGCGGACGATGACAGAGTGTCATCTCTAACACATATTATGTCACTTGTAGGGAAATAAAAAAAGACTCTATTTTGTATTTTTAATTCCGAACAAGTTCCTTATTGGTGCGCGGGAGAGGACTTGAACCTCCATGCCTTGCGGCGCTAGCTCCTAAGGCTAGTGTGTCTGCCATTTCACCACCCGCGCGTATTAGTTATACTGAAACTTTGCCATTGTTTTACGATCTATTCTAACTCAATTCTTCAAAAAACCGAATTAAATTGTTGATATGATCATCAATATTTATTTTTAGAGAGTCGCACCCGCGAGTAATCGTGGCGCGGTCAATCTTGACTGCAAATCGCTCTTCATTGAATTTCTTTTTGATTGAACTCACTTTCATGTCTCTATACGGAACCGGATTGAGCTTGCGATATGCGTAAAATAAGCCACTGATCTCGTCGCACGCCAAGAGCGTGGCGGCGAGCCTTGTTTGGGGCAGAATCGTAAAACCATTGTATCCAAAAGCATGAGCTTCGACGGCGTGAGACAACTCCTCGGGGTAGTTCCATTCTTTGAACCATTTCAGGGATTCGGCAGGGTGTGTGTCTGGATGCTCTCCAAAATCAATATCGTGAAGTAAGCCAGTCAAATACCAAAGATCAGTATTTTCATTATATAGTTTTGCGTATCCCTCC
>JAUSGU010000054.1 GCA_030648825.1 bacterium | reverse complement strand
GATGCGGACAGTCGATGTGAGAGCGACTCTGTGGGGCGACTCTACATCGTCTCTTTTTACAATCTGTGTATTGGCATACCAAGTGTTAAAGAGAGAGGCGAGTGCCACGAGATATGTCGCAACGAAATGTGGTGATTTTTCTGTAGCCGCACGCGACACCACTTCGGGAAAATGAGAAGCAAACCGAACTAAACTATCCTCTATCTTTTCCGGTTCTATTCCTATTTTTGTTTCTGTTTTTGTTTTCAAACTGTCGTATATCTTTGGCTTTACTTTTTCTTTTTTCGCTTTTTCCAGAACTGAATTTGCGCGAACGACAGTGTAGAGCAAATATGGACCGGAATCTCCGTCAAACGAAACAGATTTTTCAAAATCATAAATAATATCATTTGATATCACTTGTTTGAGAATTGAATATTTGATGGCAGCGATAGCGATGATTTCAGCCACTTCTTTTTTCTTTTTTTCGTCCATATCACGAACCGCCAACTTTTCCATAGCCAATTTTTCCACATCTGCCAAGAGAGATTCACCTGTGATAATATTACCCGTTCTGGAAGACATTTTGCCATCGGCAAAACGAAGCATGCCATGAGAGACATGCTCGGTTACTTTGGCTATCTCTGGTTCTATCAACTCAAGAGCTTTCAACACAACCTTGAAATAATCAGCCTGTTCGTTAGCTGTCACAACAATGGATTGATCGGGTCTCATTTTTTTCCATTTCTTGGTATTTAAACCGAGCTCTTTTGCTTCATACGTGGGAATCCCTTGTGAATTTATGAAAACGCGAGTGTGAAGTTTCTGGTCATATTTTTCACCTTTGAAAACAATCGCACCCTCGCTCCGTTCAAACACACCTCTCTCCAAAAATTCTGTAACGAGAGCAACTCCATCATGAGCCACTTCGCTTTCAAGATAATAATAATCAAACTTGGTACCAAGTTTTTTATAGAGCTCATCAAAATGAGTCAAGCTCCATTTCCGACCGAGTTTATAGAGTTTCATCAGCTTGCGCTCTCTGCCTTCAAAGATTTTTTTGTTGAGGGTTTCTATTTCCGTCTTGGCGAGAACATTTTCTTCAAAAGACTTTGCTCCTTCGGCATACATTTTACCCAAAAAGGCAATCCTCATAGCGAGAGGTGCCCATTTACTAGGCATAATCGCCTGATTTTTTAGAAGAGCCCACATGGTTTTGGCTACATGCATGCCGATATCGCCTTGATAGCACATACGACGAACTTTTGCTCCCTGACTGGCAATGAGACGAGCGATGGACTCACCTATAGCGTTGGACATGAGATGCCCTATGTGAAATTCTTTGAAAGGATTTGGGTCCGTGTATTCAATGAGCACACGTCTCCCTCGCCATTCGTTTGAATTGCCATACAAATCTTTTCTTTTTAGAATCAATCCCAACTCTCTCAAAAAATATTCTCTGGCAAGATAGAAATTTATGAAGCCCGGTCCGGCAATTTCTATTTTCTCCACATATTCAATTTTTTGCGCCCTCAATGTATTGACGATTTTTTCCGCCAGCTCATGTGGATTTGATTTCATCTGTTTTGCTAGAACGAGAGCGACATTAGTAGCAAAATCACCATGATTAGAATCAGCAGGATGTTCAAGGGTAATTTCTGGAACAGAAATACCGGAAACACCGAGAATTTTCAAAGCACCTCCTATAGCTGTTTTTATCTTTAGTTGTATATCCATATAAACGGCCTAAAATAAGGCTATATAATCATAACACCATTTTAATCTGGAAAAGCGCTTGACAAAATTAATAGGGGTGCTATAATTGGTCGTGCTATTGGGGCTTGTGTAGCCCTCAGTAGATCGGCGGAGAGTTTTGGCCAACTACTTGACTACTCGCCGATAGACTGGAATAGGTAGTAGGATAAAATAAATAGGAATCCTCTGAGTTGGCAGAGGTTGGCATATCAGAGCCAAAATGGAATCAAGTGCGTTGCTACGATGCGGGATTGTCTCGCGGAAAAAAGAACGCTAGTTGCGACCGACATGCAACGAAAGGTAATGAATTCTAGAATCATTACAATGTCGAGGGTCTAATGAGCCTAATTCTGAAGAGATTCCGACGCCACACGAGGTGCCAACCAAATCTCGGCCGCCTGGATTCAATCCGGCGGCTTTTTTGTTTTTTATTTCCCCGTACTGCCAAACCCTCTCTCGCCTCTGTCTGATTTTGCAAGCTCGCCGTCTTTTACCTCTTTAAACTTCATCTCTTCATAATTATGAATAACCATCTGTGCCACTTTGTGCCCCGGCTCGAAAGTATACGGCTCTTTGCCCAGATTAAACACCCCTACGTGAATTTCGCCACGATAGCCGGAATCAATGACATTACCATAAGTGATTATGCCGTGTTTGAAAGAAAGCCCGCTCCTCTCATATATGATAGCGACACAACCAACAGGAATTTCCATTTTGAATCCGGTATTTATAGAAGCGCGTTCCATAGAATTGACGGTCAATCGTTCATTCACATACAAACCGAATCCCGCATCGCCTTTCAAATCATATTTCGGCATAGGCACGGCATCGGACATACGGACGATTTTGAGAGTTTTTTTCATCACCCAAATATAACAAAAAACGAGAAAAAAGCCCGTCTATTTCTAGAACGGGCTTTTGATGATGATCGAAAGAAATCATCTGGTTCGAAGAAATTCATCTAGGAAATTTTCAACTGATTTCCAAACCTCTTCTTTTGAATGATGGGCGTCAATCATTCTTACTTGACCGGGATGAAGTTCGGCAAAACGCTTGTAACCATCACGCACTCGCGCGTGAAATTCCAAACCCCTCTCATCAAAATGATTTTTCTCTCCTTTTGCTTGAGCCCTCAATGCCACTCGTCTCATACCTTCTTCTGGACTAATATCAAGAAAGATATATAGACTCGGC
>JAUSGU010000021.1 GCA_030648825.1 bacterium | reverse complement strand
CGCACCTGTGTCTACATTCTTCTTTTCCAATTTCCCCACCACTTTATCGTCCTCCTTTATATATTCCATAAAGACATCATTCCAGATTTCCACGATTTTTTGGTCGTTTTCGGCTTTCAAAAACTGTTCTCTCGTCATGCCGTCTGTGATAATACCTGTGAGATCATAGAACATTTCCGTATCAGGACCACAAGGACCGTTTGGACCAGGTTGCCACCAATTTTTCTCGGCGGACATGAAATATATGTGCTCGCCAAGAACATTATTTTTTTTGAAAATTTCTCTCCATATATCGGCCGATTCGTCATCGCGCGGAGCGTTTTTGTCGCCTTCAAAACATGTGACATAGAGACGCCGCGGATCCAGACCAAAACCTATTTTTTTATCAGTCAGCAGTTCGTAGCTCCAGCTAATGGCTTCTCTCTTGAAATAATCGCCGAGAGACCAATTACCCATCATTTCAAAAAAAGTGAGATGGGTATTGTCACCAACTTCATCTATATCATTCGTGCGAACACATTTTTGAAAATTGACCAAGCGTTTGCCGGCAGGATGTTTTTCTCCGAGGAGATATGGCACGAGTGGTTGCATACCAGCCGTATTAAAGAGCACGGTTGGATCGTTTTCGGGCACCAGAGAGGCCGAAGGAATGATTATATGTCCCCTCTTCTCAAAAAATTCCAAAAAACGCTTGCGTACTTCAGAGGATGTCATACGCTTAATTTACATGTTTTCAGTCAGTTTCTCAAGCTTTTCAATATCTTTTTCAATGGATTTGAGTCCTTTCTCCCAAAAATCAGATTTGGTTACATCAACACCGATTGATTTGAAAATATTTTCAGGTGTATCACTACCACCGGCAGAGAGAAATTTTTTGATTTTGATCAGGTAAGTTTTGTCTTCTTTGTATCGCGCATAGAGTGCTCTGGAAATGAGCTGACCGAAAGCATAAGAATAGACGTAGAAAAAATGTCTGATGTGACTCCAACTAACAAACATATTACCGTCAATTTTTCGCATATGGACGATAGGACCGAGATATGATGACATATGTTTATTCATGAGAATGCGTATTTCATCTTTGGATATACCACCCTCTCTACGAATCGTGATATGAAGTTCGTTTTCAAAATTAAAACAGGCTATCTGGCGAAAAATAGTATGAATATCGTCATTTATTCTCTTCCCCAAAGCGATGATTTTTTCTTCTTTTGAAAGTTTTTCAAAAACGGCGTCAAAAACAAAAGCTTCAAAGAGAGTGCTAGCGACCTCGGCTGTGGATGTGGAATAATTTTCATACAGAGGTGTTTGGGATTTTGAGAATTCGGTGTGAATAGCATGACCCATTTCGTGAGCAAAAGTCATGACTTGATCCATAGTGCTTGTGTAATTGAGTAGCACAAATGTCGGAGCGTTCATATTACCTGAACAATACGCCCCGCCAGTTTTGCCGATTTTTGGATAGACGTCTATTTGGCCTTTCGCTAAAAAGCTTTCCAAAATTGAGAGAAAACGCTGATCCAGAGAACCGAAAACTTCTCTGAGAATCCCAACCGCTTCTTCAAATTTTATTTGTTTGACATTTTTACCTATACCAACTGCTCTATCCGAATATTCCAAATGCGGAAGTTTGAGCAGTTGAGCTTTGAGGGCATAAAATTTATGACTCACAGGAAAGTTTTTGGTAACAGCATTGACCAAAGCCAAAACGCTTTTTTGGTTATTTTGATAGCCCAAGATTGTAGCGTCATAAGGATTTTTGAAACCGCGCAGTTCATCATTTATTTTCTTGTCAGTCACAATAGCGTTGATTTCGCTTTCGGCTACATCAGAGATAGTTTCAAGTTTTTTCATGACTAATTCATGAAGTTTTCGTCTCGGATTTATGGGCAAATCGGCGATCTTTCCCATAGCTTCTGGTAGAGGCAAGGTCTTTCCTTGAAATGTTATTGTTGTTTGACCGAGAATCTTTTCCGTGCCCATAACCCACTGCTGATAGGCCGGAATTGATTTGAGGCCGAGAATTTTTTCTTCGGGTTCCGACAGATCGTATTTTGCCCGCTTGAAAATGAAATCAAGATAATATATAAAATGTTTTAGTTTTTTGCTTTTCAAAAATTTCTTCTGGCGATTTACCGAAATTTTGGCGAGAGAAAGCTCAAAGAAAACGATTTTGTGATCATTTTTGGCAAATCTCTCCATGAGTTGCGTGGCTTTTGATCTCGCAATGACGAGACTGGAATCTAGATCCTGACAATAATGAAAGTATGACAGAGGTTTTGTCAGAGGTAGTTTTTCAAATAACGATTCAAAATCAGAGAGTGCTTTCACTAGTTTTGTCTCGTTTTCCAAATAATCGGTTTTGCCTCTGTATTTTTTTTCAAATGTTGAATAAGCACGTTCAATCGTCGTCATATCTCTCTCTATGACTGGATCGTTATGTCCACTATATAAAAGTCCCAGATTCCAAGATGTTTTCATTTTTGTTTATTTATATTGTTATTCCTGTTTATATTCTATTTGTATTTTCGGAGAATTTTGAAATCTTCCATGAGCACCGATTTCATGGAACCATTATAGAGGGCTACCGCCGGATGATACAAGGCGACGACGTTTACCAGTCCATAACTAGTCTTTCCGACAAACTCTCGACCGTGAATTTTTGAAACACTCTCCAGAACTGTACCGAGACCATATTTTTCAAAAATATATTTCATGGAATGCCGGCCCAGAGTGGCGATTATTTTGGGTTGTAGGATTTCAATCTGACGTTCCAAAAAAACACCGTAGAGAGCGATTTCCTCCGGCAGAGGGTCACGATTACCCTCCGGCCTGTCTTTGACCACATTTGTCACATAAACCGATTTTCTATCCATACCTATAGAATCCAGTAATAGATCGAGTAATTTGCCTGATCGCCCGCAAAAAGGTTTGGCTGTTTTAGCTTCGTTTTCTCCTGGCGCCTCGCCTACAAACATGATATGCGCGTCATGACTTCCCTCGCCTATAACTGGAAAATATTTATTCTTTATTCTATACGTATATAGAGGAGATTTTGTGAGAGTAAGGATTTCGTCTTTGATTTTTTTTAATTCTTCTGTCTTTTGATTCATAAAAGTATTATACACAAAAAAGAACTCACCCTCGGTGGGTGAGATTCTGGATTCTCGTGCGAACGGAGTGGCTCATTCGAAAAAAATGAATCACATCCTCCGGAGTGGGAAAATCTCTGTAAAATGCTCCCGGTCCGCCATTACGCCACCAATGTCTGCGCGCAATATCTTCGGTTGCGAGATTACCATCGAGACTAGCGCATCTGCGAGCAAAGTCATCGCTAGAAAAGTAGAGTTGAGCGATAACTCGTAAAGCCGTACCATAGCAATTTTGAATAATAACTATCTCTTTTAAATCCCTGTTTGCTTCCTCCAATCGTCCGATTTGATCTTCTAGAGCTTTGATTTTTTTTTCCGGATCAAAGGAGAGTATATTACCCTCCGGAGTTTCTGAGAGTACCCGTGAAGTTTCCATGATAAAGAGTTTTCTATATCATTTTCTACCTCTTTTTCAAACAAATCCAATGAGTTATGCACATCTATAGTAATTTTGATGTTTTGTTTTTTCTTTTGCCGTTTTTGTCAAAAGGCTCTTGCACTTCTTTCAAAAACTTCCGATAGGCACAATATTCGCACGTAGAACTCTCAAACGGCAAATCATCATCATCGAGACATTTTTTGGCATTTATAATGGCATCTTCCACCCATG
>JAUSGU010000019.1 GCA_030648825.1 bacterium | reverse complement strand
CGAGCGGGATTCAGCAGGCTCACGAAAAAATAGTTAGCGTTCTCAATCCATTAAGAGAAGGGCGCATCAGAGATAAGTACAAAGAGTATCATATGGAGTTCAATTCGGAAGAACTTGAAAATATTGAAAAGTATGGATATCCAGGTGCTATGGATTTATATAATCCGCATCTAACAATTACCAGATTAAAAGACGAGAATAAAGCCAAAGAAATTTTATCAACCATTGAATGGGATATTTCAGGATTTACAGTTAATAAAATCGGAGTTTATAAAATGGGCGAGCACGGAACATGCAGAGAGTTAATAAAAGAATTTAATTTAGGATAATCAAGATCTAAATTAATACCTGCTCTATTTTCTCTAGCGCTTCGAGATTCGGTCGGTCCGTTATCAATTCTCTAGCTTCACTTAGCGCAACCCAGTGGCTAGCGTGAAATTCTGAAGTATTCGCATTTATCTCGTCCTCATCCATTGGGATGCGGTACCAGATATCAAGATGTTCTTTGCAGGGTTGTATCGGATTATCAATCGGAGTGATTGTTAACAGGAATGGTTTAATTTTTTCTTTAATTTTATTTTTAATTCCAAGCTCTTCATCAATTTCTCTGTTAAGGGTTGCCATTAATGTTTCACCTTTATCTATATGCCCACCCGGAGAGAGCCATAAACCTGATTTTTTGTGATGAATAATGAAGACCTTTCTCGTTTTTTTGTTGTAGGGGAGGAAGTAAGCGCAGAAATGTGTCGTTGAATTCTCGTCTCTAGTTAATTTTCCGCTTTTTAATCTTTCAGTGAACCTTAAGGCGACCGATTCTTGGGCGACGCCCTTGTCAATGACTGATTTTATCTCTTTAGCCAGGTCGGTCATGGTTAAATGATACTATAACTTTTCGGGAGGCGTGATTTCATCAGGGTCTCACTTCCCGGTTCTTAATCTCTGTCAAATTATGTCCTCTCGAGGGGCTTGCCTCGCCGAAGCTTCAGCGAAGGCGGGTTATCCACAGGTCGAGGGCTTGTTCTGGGGGGCTTCACTTTGTGGTAATATTGATTAACGGTCATATAAATTTCTTCCGCCAAAGGCGGATCCGCCTCCGGCGGAAAAATTAAAAAAAATTAAAGAATGGTCACGGAGAAAAGAAAAAAAGAAGTAAACGAGTCGTTTTCAGATAATGCATTGAAGATGATGCACAAGCGATATCTCGTGAAAGACGCGAAAGGCAAGCAAGAAACTCCGGCAGATATGTTTATGCGAGTTGCAAAAACTCTTGCAGTAGTTGAGAAAGATTACGGTAAGAGTAAGGCCACAGTTGCAAAGATCGAAAAGGATTTTTTCGATATTATGGCCGACAAGGAATACACTCCAGCTGGCCGAACGATGACAAACGCCGGTTCGACGACGCCGCTAGTGGCAAACTGCATCGTTTTGCCAGTTGATGACTCGATGGAAAGCATTTTCCAAACTCTTAAGGAGGCAGCTTTACTCCAACAAGCCGGTTCTGGATTGGGATTTGCCTTTGATCGCTTGCGGCCGAGCATGTCGCTGACCGTAAAATCACGCGGAACTTCATCCGGACCGGTAAGTTTTCTAAAAATTTATAACGAAGCGTTCGGAATCATTAAACAACAAGGAAGGCACGGTGCGAACATGGCAATGATGAGCATCGACCATCCGGATATTTTGGATTTTCTCCGTTCCAAAGAAGTTGAAGGCGCAATTCGCAACTTTAATATTTCAGTGAAGGTGACGGATGAGTTTATGACGAAGTTGACCCAAAGTCCGGACGACGAATGGTATTGTAGCTGGAAAGGAGAGAAGGTTAAGCCTCGAAGAGTAATGCGCCACGCTAATGGCAGTGTTTATGACTCAGAAGAAATCGATATCACGGTTCGAGAAATTTTTGACGAGATTGTCCACTATGCCTGGACAAACGGCGAGCCGGGAATTGTTTTCATTGATACCGTGAATCGTACTAATCCTTTGCCGGCATTGGGAGAGATTGAATCATCCAATCCTTGCGGCGAACAATTTCTCCACCCCTACGATAATTGCAACCTCGGTTCAATTAATCTGGATGTCTTCGTAAAAAGCGGTAAAGTGGACTACAAAAGATTGGCAGAAACGACGAAGATTGCGGTGAGGTTAATGGATAACGTAATTGATCGGTTTGATTTTCCGGTGCCACAGGTGACGGAATTGGCTAGGAAGAACCGTCGAATCGGGCTTGGAATAATGGGGTTTGCCGATATGCTCTATCAGCTAGGTGTCAAATATAACTCAGAAGAAGGCTTGAAGGAGGCCCAAAAAGCGATGGGAACGATCCAGAAGGCGGCTCACGAGATGTCTCAGCAATTGGCTAAAGAAAAAGGTGCTTTCCCGCACTGGAAGCAGAGTGTTTTTGGCAAGAAGAAGATTAAGATGCGAAACGCGGCTCTCACAACAGTAGCGCCCACCGGCTCCATTTCCATGATGTTCGATACCTCTTCCGGTGTGGAGCCGAACTTCGCCTTGGCCTACATCAAGCAAGATAAAGACGGTCTTCAGTATCCTTATTTTAACCGTTATTTTGAAACCGCTTTGAAAAAACATAACTTCAGCGAAGAAGAGCGAGAAAAGTTAAAAGAAGAAGTAGTTAAGACTGGCACAATTGCACACTTAACTTATTTGCCTCAGGAACTCCGAGACACTTTTGTTGTTTCAATGGATATGTCGGGGGACG
>JAUSGU010000014.1 GCA_030648825.1 bacterium | reverse complement strand
TGTCCGATAAATCTCTCATGACGAGGGATACGGAAGCGAAGCCAATGTCTGGGTGCGATTCATAACATGAATATCAAATATTCAGTTTCATGTGTAGTTCTGGCATTAGGTTTATATTTACCGGCAAAAGCTCAAACGGTTTTGGATTTGGCTACGGCTGGAAATTTCGCAGTTTTGGCTGTTTCAACTGTTACCAACACCGGCAACACAGTTGTCAATGGGAATATCGGAGTGAGTCCGGGGACTTCAGTTACCGGATTTGGGCCGGGTGTAGTAAATGGAACGATATATGCTGGTGGCGCTACAGCAGCCCAAGCTCAAACTGATTTGGTGACCGCATATAACTTTGCCACGGGAGAATCTGTCACTAATCCTGGTGTATCGGCTTTCGCCAATCAAACATTGACTCCCGGTGTTTATAATTCCGGGTCGAGTATTGGCGTGACAGGTACAGTCACGCTAGACGGTAATAGTTTGGCTAATCCGGTCTTTGTATTCCAAATGGGATCTACTCTTACTACGGCAATCAGCAGTCAGATTGTTCTTACCAACGGCGCTCGGGCTGAAAATGTCTTTTGGCAGGTTGGTAGTTCGGCGACGCTCGGTGGTTCATCCACATTTGTGGGAACTATCCTAGCCAATACGGCCATCACTGCAGGCACTGGTGCAATAGTGGATGGCAGACTGTTGGCTAAAGGTGGTGCTGTGACTCTAGATGGAAACACTATTAGTGTCCCTGTCGGAGCAGTTCCAGAACCAGCGGGTACGGCGGCATTGTTTGCTGGATTTGCAGTCTTGGTTATTGGAATCCGTGAGATTCGTCGCCGACTGGTGTTGAATCACTGATTTGAGAGCTTCTCGTTTCTACCCCTTGAAATTTTGCAAAAAGTTTCAGGGGTTTTTTTGTATGTAAATTTGACTCAAAATGATTAGAGAGTAATATCGTTATGAACGTTCTTTGCAATACGCAGGGGACAAATTGAACCGATCGACCCGATGAAAACGGGAGGTCAAAAAAAAGAAAGGATGACCCATGAAAACGGGGAATCAAGGTTTGTTGGCGAATCCGCAGAGCGAGAATAACGCACTGCTCGAACAACTATCCGCGCGTGGTATCGGCCGAAGACACTCAAAAGAGTTACTCAGAAACGATCAAAAAATGAATGAGCTCGCGAGAGAAATTCATCGTATCTGCCAGCTTTCGGTGGATTTTGCGACGGCGCGATCTATATTCCTCGGGAAATATATTTTTAGTCGGATAACGGTCGCGAATATATTGCGACGAGCGAATCCAACTTCGCTTGGATCTCATAATATATCTTTAGCTATTTACGATGATTCTAGTTTTTCTCAGATTCCTTTTACGGAAGAAATACTTCGCCAGTATGCCAGCACACATGTTCTCTTGCCTTATCCCGGCTTGAGTGTGTTACAAACTGTAGGATTATTTCCGGATCATTTTACGGAAAATACCATCAGATTACTCGAGTCAGACAACGATCTGTCGGACATGACAGTGCCGAAAGGATGGCGTCTCGTTCGCGGACTTCCTTTGCCCACGTCATGTGACCCATCTTTTTGCCAACAGCTCGCGACAATTCCCAGAGGAGAAACTATTGCCAGTCTCGGCGAAGTACTCTTTATGATGGCGCTTGTTTCGGCGGAAAATAGGGATAGTGTTCTCGGAAGTGTTTTTGGTAATTGTTTCATGGTCAGATGTATTTGTACTCGTTATCAAAGTGGCTTTGAGTTCCATGATATGTTTGATGTTTTTGTGGTTGGTACTCGAGGATCTGAAAGGAAAATCGAGGTTCGTAAACGAGAAGAAAATTTGGGTCAAACAATACTTACTTCCGTTCGGCCAACCGCATGATTTTGATTATCCAAAAGATAGTCCAAAACCAAGTCCCGCAACCATCATAGGTGGCGGGATTTTCTTTTTCTCAAAACTCTGTAAACTGTTACACATATGAGGTTACACAGATTTTTTACGACTTTACCTATAGAAGAGGGGGAGACCAATTCCATTCCCGACCCGTCTATAATTCATCAGATGACGAGAGTTTTGAGGTTGCAGACCGGTGATGAAGTGATGTTTTTCGATGGTAGTGGAAATGAGTATCAGTCGGAGATCGTTTTGTTGGATAAAAATATTATGAAGTTTCGTGTTCTCAAAACAATTAAAATAAAGAGATATTCATCTCTGAAACTATCTCTGGCATTCTCTCTCATAAAAAAAGATAACGTGGAGTGGATAATCCAAAAATGCACGGAACTCGGTGTCTCGGAATTTATTCCTCTCGTATCGGAGAGAAGCGAAAAGAAGGGATTCAATCTGGAGCGAGCGCAAAAGATTTGCATAGAAGCCTGCGAACAATCGGGTAGGGGAGATATTCCAAAAATCCGCGAACCGCAAACGTTAGCCGAATTTTTGGAAGCCGAAAAACGAAAAATTATCGTTTTTCACACTGGTGGGAATAATTTTGAAAGAGAAAGTCTTTTGAAATCTCCGAATTCAAACTCAAAACTTCCGGAATTGGTCGTGTGCATAGGTCCCGAAGGTGGTTGGTCGGAAAGAGAAATTTCGCTTTTCAAAGAAAAAGGTGCATCTATTGTTTCATTGAACACGCCGATTCTCCGTGCCGAAACTGCTGCAGTTGCAATTATTGTCTTGTTGTTAGTAGAGTGAAAAAATAGCAAAAGCGAAAGGAAGAATGGATCGATAAAACGAAACCGAGGGCACGACGGTACCCGAGCTTAGGAAAATTTTTAGCAAAAAATTTTCCGTTCGTTTTAGAGAGACACTCTTCCTTTCGCTTTTTTACTTCTGTCCCTCCAGAAATTCAAATACTGCCTGATTTTCAAATATGTGGGAAAAATACATGCGAGCGCGATTTTCATCTATGCCTTTGTGATGTTCTTTTGCGTGTTTTATTTCCTCTTCCACCTTTATCATATCCGGCACAATTTTTTCCTCTCGGGCTATATGAGAGAGAACGAGATCAAGTTTTACTCTCTGCAGAGCTTGTGGACGCCATTCCACCCGCATTTCTTCTTCAGATTTTTTCAAGTGTTTGAGATAATCTTCAAATTTCAGTCCCATGCGTTCTATGTCATGTTTCATCTGTTCAATCATTCGCATCAATTCGGAATCAGTGAGGACAGTTGGTATTATGACTTCAATATTTTTTGTCAGAGCATCTATCAGTTCCAAACGCTTTTTCTCTTTTGCCCTATGTTCTTTTTCCTGGATCAAATTTTCTTTTGTCACTTCCGGCATTTTTTCTTTTGCTTTTGCCAGTTCTTCATCCGTAACTATTGGCAGGTCAATCGGCTTGCTATTTTCTCCCACAGCGATTTTTTTGTAATCTAATTTCCCGATTTTTGGCACTACGGCGGTGACGATTGTAAACTCTAGAGGATTGCCCACAGCCATTTTTGTTATGGAGACTTTCGGTTGACCTATGGCGTCTATTTTTTCTGCTTGGAGAATATGACCATACGCGTGGGAGATAGCATGTTCGGCCGCTTCATAGAGGAGTGTCGTTTCGCCGACTTTTTCACGTACCATTTTTTCCGGCACAGAACCCTTTCTAAAACCATGTAGAGTCATTTCCTCGCGAATTTTCCCGAGCGTTGTTTTGACCGCTTCATCAAATTCATTCGCTTCTATGGAACTCCTGATTTCAACTTCTCCAGATTCCGGCATCTCTCTCACCGTTGCTTTATATGAATGTATGTTTGACATATATTGGTTATGTTTATCGAGTTTATATCTGTCTGCCTTTTTTGTCTATGTTTGTATTAAAAAACCAGAGAATAATTACGAATGGAGGCTTTCGGAGGATGTGAAGACATCCGAGAACGAGACGCCCCGCCAACAGGCGGGGACGTCGTACTCCAGTAGTAACTATTCTCTGGTTTTCTTTTACTCCAAACTCGCTTCAGCCTCGGAAAAATCAATTTCCGAAACACCGCCAGCCGTGAGATCACTTTCAATGGCGTCTATTTCATCCGAACTAGAAACTGGAGCCAATTCTCCTGTTTCCACCGTCTGTGCTACGTCTCTGTCATTTACCGAGAGCTTGCCACCCCAGATATAGAATGCGCCGAGGAGCAAAATAACGATTATGATAATGACACCTATGAGAGGACCGAAAGATTTATTTGACTCGCCTGTGGGAATTTGATTTTCCATGATATCCATAAATTAATGTTTTATAATTCGACTAATTTGTCGCTTTGGTTGATGTAGCACTACGTCTGATACTCGCTTCCAAACCTTTCATGGCCGGCAAAACATCAGACAAACTCTTGTGAGCTTCTTTCAAAGCGTCCTGCGCCGTCCGTACCGTTGTCTTTACGGCATCTAGAGACGAACGTGGGTCTTCGGCCGAAACCGTGACTGCAGATATAGCTTTTATGGAAACTTCCGCGGCTGACAGTTTGGTTATTGCCACTGCCAAGACTGTTCGAGCTTCTGTAACATCTGCTCCCCGACTTTCCAGTTTTGTCAGGCGAGTTTCGATTTTCGCTTGAATTTCTCGAAAACGGCGGAGTTCTCGGGTCAATCTCTCTACCGATTTCTCTATCGTTTTTGCAATACTTTTCCCGGCCTTGATTTTCGCTTCGGCTCTCAATTCAGTCTTTTCATCCGCTCGTTTGGTTTCCAATTCTTGTTTTCGTGTTTCTATTTCCGATTTCAGATCATCTCTCTTTTCCTTTACTGTAGCTTTCGTTTCAACACGCACTTCTTTCACTTGTGCACGGATGGGAACCTTGATTGTCTTTCCGTCGGAAGTTTTTGCTGTTGCCTCTATGGTAACCTCTTCGGCATATGCATTGCCTGCTACAAAGGCGATAGCAAAAACCGCTGTCATAATAATTATTTTTTTCATTTATTTTTTTATATTGGACGTATTTTATTCATAATTCCATCTCTCGTCCAGTACTCCATTATACCTCAAGTTTTAATTTTTCCTCTTTTACACTATTGCCGCCTATAGGTCTTATGTCTATTTTCCAGCCAGTCAATTTGGCCGCCAGGCGCACATTTTGCCCGCCTTTGCCTATGGCCAGGGATTGTTCGGATTCGCTCACTTCCACCGTAGCCACCTTACTTACTTCATCCAGAGTGATATTGGCGATTTTGGCTGGCGACAGAGCCTCGGTTATAAATTTTTTGGCATCAGCTGACCATTCTATGATGTCTATTTTTTCTCCGCCTAGCTCGCTCGTTACTGTGGAAACGCGCACACCGCGCTGACCGACCAGAGAACCAATAGGATCTATGTGAGAATCGTTTGAAATAACAGCGATTTTTGATCTGGAACCGGCTTCGCGCGCTACCGCTTTTACTTCCACTGTTTTATTGGCGATTTCCGGAGCTTCAATCTCAAATAATTTTTCCAAAAATTTCGGATGAGAGCGTGAAAGTTTCAAAAATACGCCTCGTGGCGATTCCTCAACGCGAAATAAATAGCCACGAATACGTTCACCTTGTTTATAATGCTCGCTTCTGATCTGTTCTTCAAAAGGCAAAAGTCCTACAGCTCGTCCCATGTCTATAAATATGGTGCCTCGTTCTATCCTCTGTACAGTACCAGATACAATATCACCCTCGCGCTTGCCGTATTCATTCATGACGGAAACTTTTTCGGCCTCGCGGATCTTTTGAATGATTACTTGTTTGGCGGTTTGGGCGGCAATGCGTCCGAAATCGTCTTTTGGTTCCAGAGGGAAGAGCATTTCTTCATCCAACGCCACACCCTTTTTTATTTTTCTGGCATCATCAATCCAGATATGATGTTCAGGATTGAATCTGACTCGTTCGTCATCTGCCGATAATTCCGGTATTTCTTCTCCTTCCGGTATATCTATCACTTTTGTATCGTCAACGACGATTTTCACTTGGAAAAATTCCGTGGCACCGGTATTTACGTCAAAAGTGGCCCGCACGATTTGGCCTCGCTTGCCGTATTCTTTTTTGTACGCGGTGGCCAGAGCCATTTCTATGGCTTCTATGATTTTCTCGCGGGGGATGCCGCGCTCTTCTTCCAGCTGACCGAGAACCGAATGTATTACCTTTAGATCAAACATATTTTTGACTCTTTATTTTTTTAATAAAACCTCAGCAATGGCTATTTAAGCAAGAAAGTCCGCCCCCATGAGCGAACTTTCAACTTACATATTTCTATCATAAACAAATGGTCGGTTTCTGTCAATCTCCATTGCATCAGCAATAGATATGATAGAATACAGACAGGTTTAATAATATATATTATGAGTTCTCATCGATTTTTTATAATGTTCGCAAAAGTGTTTGTGGTTACATTTATCGTCAGTTCACAGTTTTCTCTTGTTTCCTATGCCGCCACAGCTGTTCCATCTCAGCCGACGGTTATTGATATTCCGAGAGAGTGTGAAGTGGCGTATAGCAATGTTGAAATGGCTCTCTCAAAATCTCCGGACGAAGTGATTTCAGGTGGTGATATGACGGTAGAAACAGTGATTATCAATAGGGGTGATTCTCCGATCATAGATGTTTCTCTGATAGCGCGTGTTGAGAGATTGGGAGCTGGCGCAGGAGGATTTTATGATGTAAATGATATTGTTGACAGATTTGTGGTGGCAAACGATATTCAATTGCCTGGAAATGCCACCGTACCGTTCTCTTTTGCATGGCATGTTCCCAGAGGTCTGGCTTCCGGCTTGTATAGGATCAGCGTATACGCTGTTTCTGCGGAGCAGTTTGCCGTTTCCGGCGCCGAATGGAGCGACAGTTCGGCGAATGCCCGTCTCGGTTTTCAGGTGACAGGGGACGCGAAAGAAGTTTCTTATTTTGACACATCATCGCTCCGCGTGAACGATATGAGATTGTTCAAAAATAGATTTGTCATCACATCTGGCTCTATTGCAACCGGGACCATAGATATATTGAACAATTTTACAAAACCACGCGCAGTTTCTGTTACTTGGAAAGTCTATTCATCCGAAATAATCAGCGAATCGCGTCTGGTTTCTTATAACAACACGGAAAAAATCAGCCTAGTACCTGGCAAAAAAACCGCCTATTCTTTTATTGTTCCTACCATATCCGATCCTCTCTCGCATGTCATCCTCGAACTCACAGATGGAGAAAAGAAGTCCATATATTCTTTTAGGATATTGGAGAGAAAGGCTACTCATTCAACCATAACAAATCTCGGTTTGAGTATTTTTCCAATCAAAGCAAGCAAAGAAGTAAAGGTTTTTGGTTGTGTATCGTCAAGCATCGCTACGAGAGGCGGTTTATCAAAGACACTTCGATTGTCAATCATGAATACTGTTGACGAAACCAGCGCGGCAAACCTCGGTTCAACGACAATGAGCGGGCTTTTCAGCTCTTTTTCACGAAAATTCACTCCGTCTGCCGATTTTAAAAACTCTATTGTCCTCAAGGCCGAACTCATAGACAAATCATCCGGCGCAGTTGAATCAACGGCAACGCTAGCCTATTCATGCGACAAACTCAATTGTCCAAAAACTTCTCTCTCGGAATTCTTTAGTCAATTAGGTGTCAAAGGTTATTACATTGTTCTCATACTCGGTGTCTCGGGCATCATCGTTACCCGTTTCGTTATGAAAAAAAAGAAAGAAAGCTCAATAACAATGCCATAATGCATACAAATATGATAAAGAAAATAAATATCTTGAGTCTTCTGTTTGTCTTCAGTTTCTCTCTCGTCGCTTTTTCGTCATTCTCTGACAGAGTTCAGGCGGGGTGTTGGATTGATGGGGATGGTGGTTCTCCTTATTATGATGCAAACGATAACTCATGTACCGAAATGGAAGCTTTTGTGTTAGAAGAGACCAAAATACCAGATGAATTTGATATCTGTGACTGGTATCCAGAAATTTGCGTTCCTATTTGGGAGCCTTATTTACTAACTACAGATACAACTCTAAACATAGTTTTTGTTGGTGGTGGGGGTGGAGACGGTGGTGGGGGTGGTGGG
>JAUSGU010000004.1 GCA_030648825.1 bacterium | reverse complement strand
TTGTAGGGTGTCAAATGAACAGCTCTCCTAAACAATCAACTCTAGGTCTCTTATGGATTCAACGAATCAAACCGGAACTTTTTTTGTAGATACTCCCCTCTCAATCACTGTCAAAGGACGAGTGAAAGACGAACCGAAAGTCGTAGCTTATGTCAAAAACATGCTTACAGCTGTCGGTCTAAAAACAGGAAAATTCGTCCTTGTCATAAACACAAAAATCCAGAGTGGTGGACAACACCATGAAGGTATTGAAATAAAAGAACTGCGATCAGCAAGTGGTATCAGGCTAAATATCCAATATGGAGACAATGGAACGAGATTCGAATGTTTTTTAAGCTCCAGCGAATTCAAACCTTCTGACCTCCGTAATCTTTTAACCAGCAGTTCAAAAGTTATAGATGGACATTATCGAAAGGAAGAGGAACATTCAGGAGTCGGTTCTGCTCCAGTGATTATTTCGTCTGGAACATCTGTTCTTCCAACTGTTTCTTCAGATGAAACTCCAAAGACACCCCATGAAACGTCTCCTTCGGTATCTCTCAGAGGTAGTTCGCAAAATACCGAAGATGTAGAGCTCATAATCACAGCAATCCGAGAAAAATACGGTGAAGATGAATTTACCCAGTATGAATTCCATCAAATTGTGGTTGAAAAAATCAATGCGAATGCGAACAGATTTGTCTCGGGCCAGCTCATCCGACGGCTCAGCGAAGCGAATCATGTCAAACGAATCAGCGGAAAGCGATATGGAGAAAAGAAATTCCAAATTTCATCGAGAAGCACAACAGATAAACCTAGTCCTGGACAGATAACAACACTTGAGAAAAAGATTGCCGGACTGAAAGGTCAAATTGGTAATCTTGAAAAGGCACTCTCATCGCTCTCCGCCTGCGATTCCGAAATTGAGAATCTTGAACGTTCTCTCACAGATGCTCGCAATCGCCGAGAATCACTCTCGGCTGAAGTCAATAAACACAAAAGTTTTATTGATAACCTCGTTTCGACGAGGGTTTCATGAGAGAGAAAAATCAAAACCGACCACCTTCTCAGGACGGCCGGTTTTTTATTAGCGAAAGGAAGTCTGCGAGCGAAGACTTTCGGAGGTGAGGGTCTGTCGGGGACAGACCTGCAAGAGGCGTCCGAGAATGAGACGGCTCGCCAGCAGGCGAGAACGTCGTGCTGAGCGAGTAGATTTCCTTTCGCTAACGTTTAGACCACTGTGGAGACTTGCGAGCTTTCTTTAGACCGAATTTTCGGCGCTCTTTGGCACGAGGATCGCGTTTGAGGAAACCGAGTTTCTTTAATTTTTTGCGCAGTTCTATGTCATATACCAAGAGCGCACGGGCGATGGCGTGACGCAGAGCCTCAGATTGGGAATGTATACCCCCGCCCGAGAGTATGGCTGTTACTTTGAATTTTTGAGCGATCTTTGAATCTACGAAAGCCGCTTCGGCGATCATGCGCATTTCGGCTGTGGCAAAGTAGTCTGCGGAAGTTTTATCGTTTATGACAATAGACTGTTTTGGCGCCGGAGTGATACGCACACGGGCAATGGCGGTTTTTCTCCTGCCGACCGCTTCAAAATATTTTGTTTTTACTTCTGTTGTAGTCATTTTTTTATGAAAATTTATTCTGTAACAATCAGGTTTTTTATCATTTTTGCCTGAAGTTTGTTTTTCGGCAACATACCTTTGACCGCTATGCGAAAAACTTCGCTCATACCCTTCTTCCCTATCAAATGTTCAAGTTTTGTATCTATGAGACCACCGGGAAAACCTGTGTACCGACGATAGATTTTTTCCTGTTTCTTTTTGGTTGTCACGTCCGCTTTAGCCGCGTTTATGATGTGCACTTCCACATCGGCCACAATGTTTGGAGTATAGAAAACAGAAGTTTTGCCGGCCAAAATTTTGGCGGCGCCGGAGGCAATTCTGCCTATCTTCTTTCCTTCTGCATCTATTGTATGTATCGTTTTCATAAAAAAATTAAACTTCAAAAAAATTATCGAACGAGCTCTATACGCGCCATTTTTGCTCCATCCGATTTGCGCAGAGGTAGTTTTATGACCCGCGTGTATCCGCCTCTGCGATTCTTGTGGTCTTTTGAAATGACTTCCACCAATTTTTTAGCCACCGTTTCATCACCAATCTCGCTAGTAATCAGGCGACGATTGGCGAGTGTATTTTCTTTGCCTTTTGTTATGAGCGGTTCTATATATTTGCGTAATTCTTTGGCGCGAGTTTCAGTCGTGATAATACCGCCATGAATGACAAAAGAACGCACGAGAGATCTGACTAGAGCCGTCCTCTGTCCTTTCTCCCTACCCAATGTTCTGTATTTGTCGTGATGTCTCATATGTTTGCGGAAAAACTACACTATCATTATTTGAGAGTTATGCCAAATTCCGAGAGAGCTTTTTTGATTTCCTGTATGCCTTTCGGACCGAGGCCGTCTATATTTTCTATGTCTGCTTCTTTCTTTCGGACGAGACCTCCCACTGTGCGAATATTGGCGTTGGCCAGAGCGTTTGACGTCCTCTGAGACAGACCTAGAGTTTCAATGCGTGTTTTGAGAAATTCCGTGTCTAGTTCTTTCTTTGGGACATTTGCTGATGTTTCTGTTTTTTCTTTTGCTATTGTTTCCACAGGTTCTTCTTCTTCTTTGAACCCTACTATAGCTTTGAGTTGGCTTATCATGGTTGTAATAGATTTTTCCAGGGCCTCATGCGGTGTGATCGTACCGTTAGTTTCAATAGTGATTTTCAAACGATTAAAATCAGTCCTATCGCCTATGCGCATATTTTCTACTTCATAATTGACGCGACGGATGGGAGTAAAAGTAGCATCCAGAGCGATGACGCCTATGTCAACGCGATCTTTTTGTAATACATCTTTTGAAACATAACCCAGACCACGAGCCACGGTCATCTCTATATCCAACTCCGCATCCTTGTCCGTGAGACTGGCTATATGAAGTTCCGGATTGATGATTTCCACTTGACCGACCGCTTTGATGTCTCCGGCCGAAATTTCCTTTATACCTTTCACTTTTATGGAGAGGGTCTGAGCTTCATCCGTCGTCATTTTGATACGCAAACGCTTCAGATTGAGAATTATGGTTATGACATCTTCTTTGATGCCGTTTATAGTTGAAAATTCATGATTGACACCGGCAATTTTCACGTGAGTGATAGCTGTACCCGGAAGAGATGAGAGAATGATGCGTCGGAGACTGTTGCCGAGAGTGTGCCCATAGCCCGGATAGAGCCCGTCAATTTCATAAACGCCCAAAAAATCCTTTTCCAGGACAATTTTTGGTTTTGAAGGCAATACGATATTTGTGTTGGACATATTTTTTTTATTAAAAATTATCTGCTATAAAACTCGATCACTTGCCCCAAATTGAATAAATGCTCCATCGGACTCCATTTTGGTGGACTGGAGACGGTGGCAATTTTTTTGTCAATGTCATAAGAAAGCCATGCCGGCACATTTATTTTTTTCATTTTTTCATCGTAATCGCGAAAGAGAGGCTTTTTAAAACTGGCTGGGCGGATGGATATTTTGTCGCCAATGCCAACCGAAAAAGAAGGAATGTTGACACGAGCACCGTTTACCAGAACATGGCCGTGGGAAACCATTTGTCTGGCACCCAGTCTGGTAGAAGCTATGCCCAAACGATATATGGCATTGTCTAATCTGGTCTCCAAGCGTTCATACAGAGCTTGAGAGGTGTTTATACCGATTTTGGCAACAGATTCTCTGACGTATTTTCTGAATTGACGCTCGAGTATACCGTATGTATAACGCACTTTTTGTTTTTCGAGCATAGCGATGGCATATTCGCCTTTCGGCCGATACGGGCCTTTGCCACCTTTTCTCTCGGCACGCATAGCAAATTTCGGCGTTTGAGTTTTTTCAAATATGTTGGCGCCGAGACGGCGGGCGATTTTATATTTTGGTTTATTGATCATAAAAATTAAGTAAGTATCAAAGTTTATACACGACGAGGTTTCTTTGGGCGAGGACCGTTGTGAGGCACCGGAGTGACATCTTTTACTCCAGTAATACCTACGCCTTTGGCGATAAAACTCCTGACCACGGACTCCCGACCAGAGCCCACACCTTTTATGACAACCGAAACCTCTTTGAGTCCCATAGCCTGACCTTTTGTAGCCAGTGCTTCACCGGCTTTTGCCGCGGCAAAAGGAGTGCCTTTCTTGGCACCCTTGAAACCGAGAGCTCCGGCACTCGAAGCGGCCAGAGCGTTACCTTTCATATCTGTGAGCAGGCACATGGTGTTGTTGTACGTAGATTGCACATAGAGGATACCCGCATCTATTTTTTTCTTTGGCTGTTTGGTAACGGGAGAAGCAGACCCGGCAGAAATTGCGCCTTCTTTTTTAGGTTCTGTTTTTTTGATTTCTTTATTTTCCTCCACAATTTTATTTTTACCCATTGGTTTAATTGTTTTTATTTTATTTCTTCTCCGCTATCTTGCGACCGGTGCCCATGGTTTTACGGGTATTTCCTCTACGGGTTCGAGAATTGGTTTTGGTTCTCTGGCCATTGACCGGTAAACTCCTGGCGTGACGCACACCTCGATAAGCTTTGATATCTTTCAATCTCTTTATGTTTCCGGAAACCTCTCTCTTTAGGTCACCCTCTATTTTTATTGTTTCAATTATTTTTTTCAAAGCGTTTTCCTCGTCAACAGTAACTTCTTTGACTTTTTTATCCTGACTCACACTCGCTTTGGAGAGAATCGTTTTGGCACGCGAACGACCCACTCCGTAGAGCGCGGTCAGAGCGATTTCCATTCGCTTTTCGTCAGGGAGAGTAATGCCGAGAATTCGCATGAATTATTATGGTTGGTTAAAAAATGAAATAATGGCGCTTAATAACAAAAAAAGAATCTCTAGAGAGATAGGTTGCTATCCTAGCACATAATCTTTTTCATGTAAATAGGCATATTAAAATTGAGCTATTTCTAGCTTACTACTACTATCCCTGCCTCTGTTTGTGTCGGGGATTTGATTTGCAAACTATATATACATAGCCCTTTCTACGGACAACCAGACACTTTGCACACTTCTTTTTTACGGATGACTTGACTCTCATTTATTTATTTTGTCAAATAATTAACAATTACATTCTCTGAATAATACGCCCTTTGCCACCATAGGGCTCCAGCTCTATCTTTACTTTGTCGCCGATGAGCACTCGAATGCGATTCATCCTCATTTTGCCGGCGAGGTATGTCATGATTTCACTGCCATCTTCCAGTTTCGCGCGGAAAAAGGTGTTTGGCAAAGCTTCCGTGATAACGCCGTTTACGTTTGGTTTTGGTTCCTTCATGTAGTGACGTTTATGTATATTAAACTAAAATATAAAAAAAGCAATGGATAGCAAAAGAAAAATAAAAAAACATCTGTGTGGAGGCCTTGGAGGCGCGACGGCGCCGGAAACGAGGAAGTTTTTTCAGCAGAAAAAACTTCCGTACTCCACGCAGATGTTTTTTTATTTTTCTTTGCTTACTATTCCGCTTTCTTGACAATTATGCGATCCGTAGAATCAGGGAAAGAACCACGCCAGAAAGGACGGATAGAGATATCGGCTTTTTCTATCATGGGAAATTTCTGGAGGATAGAAACGACCTCTGCGCGATCGGCATTCCGTAGAACGTCTTTGAGAATCATTTCGTCATATATCCATTCAAACGACGCTGTACCGGAGAGAGAAAAAGAAATTGATGTATTATTTCCCGGTCGAAAATCGGATTTTGGTGTAAAGAAAACACTTTGCGGATCACTGATGACGACAGTATCACCTTGATATCCTTTTATAGTTTTGCCTGCGAGATACGAACTGAAAACTTTTTTGTCAAAAACCGCCGCAGATATGACACCCTCCATTTTGATGATGACATCCGAACCGGCTGTCGATTCTTCTGGTAGAGAAACAAAATCCACGACGTGGCTCTTGTCAAAGAAAAACTGATCTGTTGTTACTTGTTTTTTTACTTCTTCCGAGAGAGATATTTTCAATTTTGATTTGATGTTTTCTTCCGCTTTTTTCCTATCCGTATCAGCTATTACTTTTCTTTTGCCCGAAAAGCCACCAGTCAAAGCGGTTTTTGAACGAGCATAAAAAGAACCGTATCGCGGATCACCTTTGAATCCTGGAATGGTAAAGTCTTTCAAGCCGGCATTGTATTTTTCCCCAACTTCATCTGCAGTAATGACCGCTTCTACACTGCCGGGAGTAGAACCTGATTTTCCGGGCACAGTGACAGAATCATTGATGCGATATATCAAGCCTTCCGGGGTTTCAAATCGTGTGTTTTTTATGAGTCTCTGGCTGACTGAATTGTAATTATTATAAATTACAATGGTGCCCGAAGCGGCTTTGTTGACTATTTCTTCACCTGTGGCTTTTACTATTTCGGTTCCCGTTTGTTTCAGACTGATATTGTCAAAAGCCAGTTCGCCTTTTACCGCATTTTTTTTCGCCACATAATCGCCGCCAACATTGGCCGCCATTGTTTTAGGCGATACGATAACGGAAGCTCCATGAAAAACAGTGGAAATGAGCACAGCCAAACCGATGACACTCACAACCACGCCACCTATCCAGATTTTTTTCTTACTTAATCTACTCTTGCCTACTCTGCCTGAATTATGCATCTCAAACTCAGCGCGGGCTTTGCGCAAAGTTTCTATATGAGATTCTTCTTTTTTCAAATGAGATATTTCTTTTTGCAGATGCAAATCTTCTCTTTCTAGTTTGCGTTCCAGCCTGTCAACTTTCTCGTAGATCTTTTTTATAGGCACGGCA
>JAUSGU010000081.1 GCA_030648825.1 bacterium | reverse complement strand
GACCTCTCTCAAAACTTCGCTGGGAATAGTCGCCGCCTTGACGATATAGCCCTCAACGTTGAGACGTTTGGCTTCCTCTATATCCGACGACTGGCTCTGATTGGTGAGCATGACCACTACCGCGTCCGAAGCCAGTTTTTCGGTGCGCATGATTTTGAGCAATTCCAGCCCGGTCATGCGTGGCATGATAATGTCAAGCAAAACAATATCGGGCTTCGCTCCGGCGCGCAGTTTTTCCAGAGCCACTTCCGAGCCGATAGTGGTATCAACATCATAGCCGTTATTGGCAAACTTGAGTGAATACATACCAAGCAAAAATTTATCGTCATCCACTATCAATACTTTTATATTTTTCTTTTCCATATGGGTGCAAGTTGAATTTTATGTTGTTTATTATATCACGCTTGAATAACAACCAATGTAAATACTCAATCTGGAGTAAAATCCACTTGATATTCCGGAATTCCCAGACCAATTCCGTGCTGTCTAGCCTCTTTGTAGAGTATTGGATTAGTTAAATCCACCTTAAAAACTTTGTCACGGTAAATGATGAAATGACATTTATTATTCTTGTAATCGGCATACCAATTATGCTCTTTCTCTAAACTTGTCATCAAATTTTTTGCGATTTTATCTGAATCTTCATCTTTTATTTCTACGGTATGTAAAGTCCATTTTTTGAGCCAAGGAGTTTTATGTTTTTCGGTAACCGGCGAAACTTTAGTCTTTAAAATTAAAACGTCTTTGAGTATTTTTGTGTCTCGCAAACTTTCTTCAATAATTACGCCTGTGTAATTCTCTTTGAATTTTAGAGTTTTAACCTGAAATTGAATCAAATCTATATCAGAGAACATTCTGGAAATTGAAGATTCTTTTATCATTCCTAGTGAAGGTGTAGAACCAAAGCCAATATATTCAACCTTTTTCTTTTTAGCTTTACGCACGTATTTGATAGCAGGAATGAGATCTGTATCAGAACTTATTATAATAGCCGTATCATATATATTGTCCACAGCCCCGATTACTAAATCTACCGACAATTTGACGTCAACACCCTTTTCTCTGATACTACCACCGTCATACATTATTCTCCCTGATTTAATTTTAAATCCTTCGTTTTGCAAACCATTAAGAAACTTTTGCTGGCTTTTTACCATCTTTTCTGCCTGTTCAGATCTATCAACATTTTTAACTATACCCACATAATATCTCTTTGAAATTAACTCTCTATCTCCAACCAAATGTCGCACAAAAGCCGAGTAATCAAAGCGATTTGATTTTTGCGGTATATCGAGACTTTTTAATCTCTTATAGGTATTGCTTCCGTCAATGTATATAGCTACAATTACTTTTTTCATTTATAAACAAATATAAACAAAATTGTACCACAACAAACCACCTCTGCCTGTTAAGGCAGAGGTGGTGCTGTTAGTATCCACAGTATACACATACATCATAAAAAAGCAATTGACAAAAAGACTTACAGCTTGTTCACTTCGCTCCACGGGATTTCGCGTTTGAAGGCTTTTAGCATGGCATCTTCTTTCATGGTGAGCATGCCTTTGTTACGGCAAATTTTGTACATAGTTTCTTCATTGGCGTTTGAGAGAATAGCCCTCTCCAATTCACGATCCATTTCTACCACTTCGGCCACGGCCATGCGCCCGCGCACGCCGGCAGGACAAGTTGCCGACGGTTCAGCTTCCAGAAGTGTTTTTGGAAAAGTAACTTGTTTTTTGAATTCCGCAGGTAAATCGCCGAATTGTTTTTGAAGCATCATTTCAATGGAACCTTCAATCGGGATTTCCTTGCCTCCTTCGCATATGCGCAAAACCAGACGTTGGGCCATAGCCATAATGAGAGTCGGCGCTATGAGATAAGGATCAACACCCATATCTATGAGACGCGGGATGACGCCTATAGCTGTGTTTGTGTGAATGGTTGAGAGCACCAAATGTCCTGTGAGAGCCGCTTGGATAGCGAGTTGGGCGGTTTCTTTGTCGCGAATCTCACCCACCATGATGATGTCTGGGTCCTGACGCAGAGTGGTGCGCAATCCGGAAGCGAATGTGTATCCTATTTCCGGCCGAACCTGCGATTGCGAAACGCCTTCCATATTGTATTCCACCGGATCTTCCAGAGAGAGAACGTTTTTGCTCTCGTCGTTTATTTCTTTTAGCATAGCGTAGAGAGTGGTGGATTTTCCCGAACCGGTCGGACCGGAAATGAGAATGAGGCCGTACGGTTTTTTCATGGCCGTCCTCATGGATTCCAGATTGCGTGCCGATATTCCTATGTCATCCAGAGATTTGATGCCTTTTTCCTGATCCAGAATTCGCATGACTACTTTTTCGCCATAATAGGCCGGAAAAGTGGAGACGCGGAAGTCTACCTTTCTGCCTTCAATCCTCGCCGAAAATCTGCCGTCCTGAGGTTTTCTCTTTTCATCCAGTTTCATGTTTGAGAGGATTTTTATGCGCGCCACCACCGCGTCATGGACCTTGATAGGCAAAACGAGCGAAGTATACAGATCGCCATCTACGCGAAAACGCACGCGCAATTTTTCCGCCATGCGCTCTACGTGAATATCCGAAGCGT
>JAUSGU010000066.1 GCA_030648825.1 bacterium | reverse complement strand
TTTTAACCTCTTGCGCAGTTCCCACGAAATACCTGCCGCACCACCCCTGTTGTCTATTGTTCCTATGACCAGTATTTTCATTTTATTTCAGTTTCATTTTAGGCAATCATCTATAAAATCTTCTGCCAATTTTTTTGAAGTCAGTTTTTGCTTGTATAGATCGTATCCCGCTTTGCCTATACGGTCGAGAGTTCCTCTGTCATCTTTGAGCTCCAAAATCTTTCGAGCTAGATCGTCCGGATCATTTTGATCGACAACGATGCAGGTTTTATTTTCTTCCAGAATCTCAAAAACCGCTTTATTCCTGCCTGTGAGATATGGCAGGCCGAGAGCCAAACTTTCAAATAATTTGCACGGCAGAGTTCTCTCCAAGCGGGGATGATTCGCCAGCTGACCGAGACTTATGTGACAAGAGAGCATGAGCTCTCGCAATTTATCGACAGGCAATCTGTCATGAATATGTTCTATATTTTTCGGTTGGAGCTTTGTCATGAGAGCGTTAAATTCTCTATACATAAAACCATGACCGATGATGAGGAACCGCACATCGGAGTCTTCCAGTTTTTTGGCCGCTTCTATGACAGTGAGAATACCTGATTCGGGCAGGAATCTACCACGAAAAAGAACGGTAAATTTTTTGTTTTTCGGTATCGATTGGTCGAGATAGAATTCTTTTTCATTGACCCCGGAAAAAGAACGCACTAATTTCTTTTTTGGTACAAAGAAAAAGCGATTGACAAACTCTATCTGGGCGTTACTTTCTAGGAGAACTACTGATGAGAGATGAAATGACAAAAAATCTACCAACCACCATTTCACGACGCGGATGTAAAATAATCCATACTCTCTCCTCGATATGATATTGGCTTCATATTGCGAGAGCATAGCGTTGAAAATTATTTTTTCTCCGGTAAAAAAACGAGCAGAAATAACGGAGAGTGGAGATGTAAAACCGACGATGATAGCGTCTCTTTGACCACCTTTTTTCCTCATTTCATATACTTCATGTCCGAGCTCTCGCAGGCCGTCTATGAGATGCCTGTCTTGAGGATATACGTTTTCCGTGTTTAGGTAGCAGAATCTCATTTTGTGGCTTCAATTATAGCATTAAATCTGCTAATATGAGCCTATAAACTCATGAAAAGCCTCTTTCTTCTCTTTCACGGTCGATTTCCCAGCGAAAAAGCCGCATCTCTCTTTACCGCAAAAGGTGCCGAAGCTTTTGCTGACAGTGGCATGAGAGTCATTGTCGTGGTTCCACGGAGAAAAAAAGTTGAATCCAAAAATCCTTTTGATTTTTATGATGTAAAAGTAAATTTTACAGTCAAATATATTCCAACCATAGATCTCTTTGGTATATTGCCCGATAAGATTGCTTTTTGGGCCTCGTTCATCGTTTTCTCAATTTTTGGTTTTTTCTTTGTGAAAAAAGCCAGCAAAAATGATGACATCATATATTCCAATGAATCTCTGCCGCTTTTTCTCATCTCTTTTATCCGACAGAATTGTTTTTTTGAAATGCATGATTTTCCAGAGAGCAAGCTCCGATTTTTCACCAAATTTCTCTCTCGCATGCACTGGATTTTGGTTCACAATCGTTGGAAATTGACGGAAGTAGGAAAAAAATTTCCGAATATTCTACGTAAAAAGTTCATATATGAACCCAATGCGGTTGATTTAAAAACTTTTGATATTGATATTTCAAAAATTGAAGCCAGAAAAAGACTCGGTTTACCTACGGATAGAAAGATAGCGGTCTACACCGGACATCTCTACGGTTGGAAAGGTGTGGATACTCTAGCACTCTCCGCGCAGTTTCTGGAGGATGAATATTTGATAATTTTTGTAGGTGGTACGGACAAGGATGTTGAAATTTTCAGAAAAAAATACGGCTCGTCCGGAAAAATACTCATAGCTGGCTACAAACCACACAGAGAAATTCCTCTCTGGCAAAAATCAGCGGATATTTTGGTGCTTCCAAATACGGCAAAAGAAGCCATATCTGCATATTATACTTCGCCCATGAAACTTTTTGAATATATGGCATCTCGGCGACCTATAGTGGCTAGTGACATTTCATCAATTAGAGAGATTGTAGATGAGAGGAGTGCGATATTAGTTGTTCCTGATGAACCACAAATTCTGGCAAAAGCCATAAACAATCTCGTTAAAATTCCA
The DNA here is from genome assembly GCA_030648825.1 of bacterium. Classification (GTDB taxonomy): domain Bacteria; phylum Patescibacteriota; class Minisyncoccia; order Phycocordibacterales; family UBA6065; genus UBA6065. The sequence goes on along the minus strand of JAUSGU010000066.1, from coordinate 3,004 downwards.
AAAATTGGCGATGAAATAGCCGAGCAAGCCTTTAAAGATGTTTCAAATCATACGTGGTCTGCCAGGGCGGGTCGCATCCTAAATTTTATAGAGAAAGTTTAAATGGTATAATCCGAACTCATGATTAAATTATTTTTCAGTCAGTTCTCAGACGTAAAAATGCTCATCAAATACGGTATTTCGGGTGGGATAGCGGCTTTGGTTCAAATTGGCACGCTCATTTTCTTGGTTGAACAGGTTTCTATGGATCATATATCGGCTGTGGCGTTGGCATTTATCATTTCCGCTTTTGTGGCTTTTACTTTTCAAAAATTCTGGACGTTTCGAGATCATTCTCTCTCGAGAGGTCATTTTCAAATGGTTTCATATTTAACACTTGTCACACTCGCATTTTTTTTAACGATGTTTTTTATGTATCTCTTTGTTGAGGTTTTTCATATTTGGTATGTTCTCGCCCAAATTGTGACCATTGGTCTCGTCACCATAGTCACGTTTCTCACAAATAAAAATATAATTTTTAATCGTCAGTCGGTTATCTTTCGGGAGAAGGAATAAAATTTATGAAATTATCTATCATCATACCGGTCTACAACGAAAAAAACACCATATTAGATTGTATCGAGAGGGTGCGTTCTGTCGCATTACCTTTGGGTTTTGAAAAAGAGATCATCATTGTAGATGACGGTTCAACTGACGGTACGGGCGAACTTTTAAAAAGTTTTGATAATACATGTAATGTGCTTCGTCATGAAAAAAATCGTGGCAAGGGTATGGCAATTCGGACTGCATTACCGCATGTCACGGGAGAGTATATTGTAACCCAAGACGCGGATTTAGAAGTTGATCCGAACGATTTGGCGAGGATGCTTTCAAAAATGTTGGACGAAAATTTAACAGTTCTCTATGGGTCACGTTGGTTAGGTAAAGAGAGAAAATCATACTCCAGCTTTTCTTTTTATGCCGGCAATATATTGTTATCGCGGTTGACAAATCTTTTATATGGACAAAAGATCACGGATGAGCCGACGTGCTACAAAATGTTCCGTGCCGATTTTTTGAAATCATTACCGCTAAAATGCAAACGTTTTGAATATTGTCCGGAAGTAACTGCTCTGACATCTCTGCGTGGCATAAAGATCCCGGAAATTCCAATTTCATACAAACCCCGCAATATAGCCGAAGGCAAAAAAATTCGCTGGCATGATGGTCTCGGTGCTTTGAAAACTCTTATTGTCTATAGATTCAAAAAAAATATATTTTTTTATGTTTTTCTTTTGGCTTTGGCTGTACGGCTCGCTGTCTTTTTCATTAATCTACATATTGTAGGAGGTGATCTCATAACAGTTATTCATGGTCAAGATGGATATTTTGATGTTAGTAGGAACCTTTTTTTGGGTAATGGCTTCAGTATAAATCCTACACCGCCGTTCTTTGAATATTCATACGGTGTACCAGGTTATCCTTATTTTCTTTATTTTCTACTCTGGCTATCGGGTGGAAGTTATGCTTTTACTGTTGCAATTCAAATATTCCTCGGTGCTCTCATACCTGTCATAGGTATGCATATAGCACGATATTTGCTTCCGTTTCGAAGAGCATCTCTAATCGTTGGTATTCTTTTGGCATTAGCTCCATATCAAATTCTTTTCTCATTTATCTTTTATACAGAAGCTTTATTTACTGTTCTTTTTGGAATATTTCTCATTTTATTTTTCAAATTTATCAAAAATCCGTCTCTGCGACTCACCGTCTGGAGCGCTATGTTTCTCGGACTGGCCACACTTACTAAACCGACAGTACAATATTATGTAATTATTGTCCCCATTTTTATTTTATGGCATTTTCGAAAAGAAATAACAAAAAATATCCTGAAAAAAGTCGCCTGTTTTGTTTTTCTATTTTTCCTTGTTCTATCGCCGTGGCTTTACCGAAATTATAAAACCTTTGACATGATTAACCTCTCTGCTCAAATGCCTTTTAATCTTTATGGTGTTTTAATGCCGTCAGTTTTATCTATAGCTAATCACACCAGTTTTGTAAAAGAACAAGAAAGTTTGAAATACAAAGCTGCTGATATCTTTTTCACTAACCCAAAAACTCTTTCCCATGAAGCCGTTACTCAAATTTTACGTCACCCAATTGCCCTAGTCGAGCTCTCAATTCTCAATGGTTTTACATTTTTTACCCACGATGGGATGTTGACTTTTTTGCAGGCTTTTAGGATTAATCCAGTGAGTTATTTACCAAAACCAGCTACTATAATGTTTCTCACAGAACCATTAGAACTTGCCAAAATAGTCTGGTTTCAGCTCAGCACTGCTATGGCACCAGTTTTCTTCGCCAGACTTTTTTGGATTACTGTCACCTTTCTTTTCTTTCTCGGAATATATCACCTCTGGCGATCCAAATTGTTTTCTCCGCAAGTTTCTTTTGCTGTTATAACCGTCATTTATTTTATGCTCACCACTATGATAAACGGTCTGACCGTCAACGCTCGCTTTCGTATGCCTATCGAGCCTCTCATTTTCGCTGTAGCTTACGCGGGTTTTATTTTTCTGTATCAAAACATAAAAAGAAAATACGGTATTGATAATATTAGAAATTAAAAGTAGATTATATACATGTGGCACAGCAAGACAGTTTCGGTCGTATTCTCTACTTATAGGGAAAAAAATTCTATCAGGCGATCCATAGAAGATTATTTTGCTACCGGTTTTGTGGATGAGGTTTTGGTTGTGAACAATAATGCGGAAGAGGGAACCGATGAGGAGGTAAAGAAAACCAAAGCGCGACTGATTTATGAAAAAAAGCAGGGTTATGGACATGGTTATCAGACTGGTATTAGAGAAGCTAAAGGTGATTATATTTTTCTATCAGAACCAGATGGTACTTATTCAGCTTCCGATCTGGAGAAATTTTTGGTGTATGCAAAAGATTTCCCTGTGGTCGTAGGAACGAGAACGAATCAAAGTGCTATTCTGGAAGGCGCTTCTATGGGTCTCTT
>JAUSGU010000061.1 GCA_030648825.1 bacterium | reverse complement strand
GTGTCTCGAGCTCTGATTGTTGCCGGTTTGCTCATGCTCCTCCAAAATCCGCGCATTTTAGTTTTTGATATAGGTTTTCAGTTGAGTTTTTTATCCACTCTGGCTCTGGTATATATCTCGCCGATTATTATGGAAAAACTGTCGTGGGTCACAGAAAAATTTCAAATTCGTCAGATAATCTCGGCGACCATATCTACACAGATATTTATTATGCCTTTTATGTTTTATAAAATGGGTGAAGTATCCATCATATCTCTCATTACAAATCTGATCGTCTTGCCTCTCGTGCCGTGGTCTATGTTTGGAGGTTTTATGACGGGTTTTTTCGGCTTTTTTTCTGATTATATCGCTCTGCCTATCGCTTGGGCTACCGACATTATTCTCTCGTGGATGATTTTTGTCGTTTCCTTTTTTGGAGAGTTGCCTTTCGCGTCCGTAAAAATGACTATCACTTCTCTCATGCTTTTTTTGGCATATGTTTTTTTAACATTTTGGATCGTGCGGTTTCATAAAAAAATTGACAGGAAACAGAAAAAAAGTAATATCAGCGTGAGAGTACATTTGTAAGTCAATCGTAAGTCAACAATAAACAAAAGGTTTTATCATGAAAGAACAAAAGTTCGTCTTTCTAGTGAGAACCGAGAATGGTGTTGGAGTCACAGATAAAAAACCGAAAGGACTGGACATATCAGCTGGTGGAGATCAATGGATTTTCAAAAGATATCCAGATCAAGATCCACTTGTGTTTTGTGTCGGAAACTCTGGAGATCTCCTCTACACCGATGGGTGGGAAGGGCCGATTGGGGTCTATGATCTATCGGATCAAAGACATGTGGAGGCGTTCTTGGAACAATTCCGTTTACATTACAATGAAGTCGTAAGCTGGAAACTTCAGTGCGAATTGAAAAGGCTTTTTGGCGAAGAGGCTCTAATTGCCGAGTGCTATGTCATCAAACCAGCAATTGAGCAGAGGAGACAACCCCTCACATCGTTGCAACAGTTGTATCTGTCGTGTCGGCAAATGTTTTACGACATGATAGGTCTGGCAAACAAAAAAAATCTGGAGTGAGAATTCACCAACAAAAAATCCCAATTTGAACTTTCTTCAATCCCTCTCGCCGACTGTGTAGCGCGAGGGATTTTATTTTGCTTTTTTGAAGTTGTCTTCTACTGTTTGCCAATTGAGGTTGGCGAAAAAGTCCTCAATATAATTTTTCTTGCCACTCGGCTGATAGTCTGCGACAAAAGAATGTTCCCACATATCCAGAGCGAGAATTGGCGAAACATCGGGGAGATGTCCCAAATGTTGCTCATCAACCCAATATTGAATCAATGTGTCGGTTTGCTTATCATACCCAAGCATCGCCCAACCGATACCGCGCGTAGTGGCCAAATTTTTGAAGATTTCCAGAAAAGAATTGAAAGATCCGGTCCATTCGGCGATTTTTTTGTACAAAGGAGAGTCGGGAGAGAGAGGTTTCGGTCCGCCTTCAAAATGTGAAAAATAATATTCATGGTTGCGCATGCCTCCGAATTCAAATCCCACTCTGCGATACGCTTCTCTCCGCGCGTATTCCGGATTGCTTTGATTTTCTACAATTTCATGTATGAGGTTTAAATGTTTTACATATCCCGCATAGAGTTTCAAATGTTCCTCAATCGTTTTTGCTGAGATACCTCTGAGAGCGGGAATATTAAATTTTTTTTCTTCAAATTTTTTCATTTTTTAATTATTTTAGTTATATATGTATTCATTATACACATTCTTCTTTATCTTTTCTTTATAATTTCTTTATCTTTCTCTGATAGGCTCTGGACATGAAAATCAGACGAATCATATATACTATCTTTTTTGTTCTCGTTTTAGCGAGTGTTTTTGTTTTTACTCTGGAGCGCGAGCGTGGCTTGCTGGAAATTTATTTTCTAGATATAGGCCAAGGTGACGCTGTATATATTCGCACTCCGGGAGGGCACGATATGTTGATAGATGGCGGACCTTCCAGGATTATTCTCCAAAAGCTCTCGGAAGTCATGCCGTTTTATGATCGGTCAATTGATGTTGTCATAGAAACACATCCCGATGCGGATCATATAGGCGGACTTCCATCAGTGCTAGAGCGTTATCGCATAGGTTTGTTTATTGAACCCGGCATAAATTCAAAAAATGTTATAGATGATGAACTACACAGGCTTCGCGCAGAGAAAGATATTCCATCTAAACTGGCGCGCCGTGGAATGATAATCAATTTTGGCGACGGGTCTCACTTTGATATTCTCTATCCAGACACGAATGTTTCCGGTTTCAAAAATACAAATGACGCTTCAATCGTGGGGCAAATGAAATATGGTTCAACGACAATCATGCTCACAGGCGATTCACCGAAGAAGATTGAAAATTATTTGATCGGAATGGATGGTGAGTTTCTCAAAAGCGATGTACTCAAAGCGGGACATCATGGCTCGCATACTTCTAGTGGAGAAAAATATGTGAAAGCGGTTGCGCCACAGTATGTAGTCATTTCAGCAGGCAAAAAAAATCGATATGGGCATCCGCATGCCGATGTTTTGAAAATTTTTGAAAAATTAGGCATACAAATAATACGGACTGATAGAGAAGGAACCATCAAATTTGTTTCGGACGGAAAATCAATTTCAACAAAAGTTTTGCTTTACAAAAAATAAAAATCACCAGCAAATGAAAACTGTATGATTATATGAGACCGGCTTTCTTTAGAGTGATATAGGCACCGTTCTTGTTTATAGTTTTGATACCGCGAGTAGAGAGAGTGAGGCGGATGGACTTTTTCAATTCGGGGATGTAAATCTTTTTATTCTGAAAGTTGACGTGTTTGCGCACCTTGCCCGTAGGGTTGAATTGGGTAGCGCGCGTGGCGTTTGAATAACCACCGCCTACTATAGATGAACTCTTTGTAATTGGACAGATTCGGGCCATAAATTTGATGTTAGGAAGTACGAGCATGCTATCATATATGGGTGTTTTGGCAAGTTTAGCCACTACCGTGAAATTTCTTTTGTTATATGGATTTCCAATTTATATTTTCTCTCATTGTTCTCTTGTTCTCTGTCGTTATCCATGAAATCTCTCATGGTTATGCGGCTCTAGCTTTGGGTGATCATACTGCTGAATATGCTGGTAGACTCACCTTGAATCCGATAAAACATATTGATCTCGTCGGTACAATCATATTGCCGATCATCTCCCTAATGCTTCCAGGCAGTTTTTTATTCGGTTGGGCCAAGCCTGTGCCGTATAATCCTTATAATTTACGCAATCAGAGATGGGGTGAAGCGATTGTGGCCGTGGCTGGTCCCGCTTCAAATATTTTGCTCGCTCTCATATTCGGATTTTTTATTCGTTTTTATCTCATTCCGAACGATTTACTGGCGAGTGGAGCTGGTGTCATATGCCAAGTAATAGTAATGGTTAATATAGTATTGGCGGTATTCAATCTCATTCCTATTCCGCCTCTGGACGGTTCAAAGATTATCTCCAGCATTTTGCCTCGCGGTTTTATGCGCATTCGTCAATCAATGGAGAGGTTCGGTTTTTTCGGTGTCATCATATTCCTCCTCTTTATCTGGCAATTTTTCGCACCTCTCATACCGTGGCTGTTTGGAGTGATTACAGGACTTACTTTTTGAATTTTCGTGGTATTAAATTATAGGCTAGTGCTCTTATATACTCTAAACCTCTTTGTGTCTATGATTATGTCGGTTGGACCGATATTTTTTTCAAGAATTTCTATATAAGGAAGAAAAGAATTTGCTACAACATAAACTTCACCACTTTTCGCCAAATGTCGTTTCGCGCCTCGGGCAAACTTTTCTACAAAAGAATAATCGGTCTCTATTCCTTTGTGAAATGGAGGATTAGTAACGATGAGGTCAAAGCTGTCTTTTATATCGTCAAAAACATCCGATTCTATAACTTTCGCTTCAATTTTATTTCTCTCAAGTGTTCTTTTTGTGGCCAGAACAGCGAGCTTGCTGGAATCAGACATTGTAATTTCACTTTCTGGCGAAGTTTTTTTGTATATAACTCCGATTACACCAGAACCACAACCGATATCCAGAATTTTTTTCTTATTATATGGAATATGATCGAGTAAAATCTTTGTACCCTCGTCCAATTCTCCTACACTGAATATTCCCGACAAGTTTGCAACTTCAATTTGAATGTTTCCGTATGAAAGAGGGGAGTATGAGAGAAAATCCTCCAGTTTTTTACCTGCTCCGAGTCTTTTATTTTTTCCGACATACAGGGCCGAATGATTGCCGATAATTTTTTGTTCTACAGGACCGATATTTGCCTCATATAATTTATTTGCAGAACCAATTCCCGCATTATTCGCTCCGACAAGAACAATTGTGCCATTTTCAACAACTATTTTTGAAACCAAAGCCAGAGTCATGTCTATGAGCTCTTTTGATTTCGGCAAAAATATAATCGCGCTCGGTATGGACGTCGGGTGTTCTATCAAAAGATTGTTTTCATCACTGAAAACAATCGAATCGGCTAATCCAAGCGCTTTTCGATGCTTGTTCAAAAGCTCAAGCGGCAAATTATCTTTAGGCATGGCTCTAATACTAGGCTTTTTTGTTATTTTAAGCAAAATATATTTGACTTTTATATGCACATTAGTATATAAGTTGAATCGGAGCCATTCATGAAAAAACTCTTAATCATCAGTATTTCACTGGCGATTATCGCCGGTTCTGTCCTCGTTATTTGTCAGAAAGCAAAACCATTTGACGTAGAAGACTATATTATCGGTCAGACGACGTCGCAAGAAGTTTCAAAGAATTATCAACCAGTTCTGATATATCAGACTAGGGATGCCAAAGCTGTTTACTATGCCGGTTGCGGCACACTAATTTCCGGTGCTTCTGGAAGGAAATATCTCGTGACCGTGGAACATTTGTTTCATAAAGATCTCGGCAAACAGTATTTCTTTACCCGCTTGCTCCGTCCGTTCGACAATTGGATTCCTGCAGACCGCGGAATCACAGAGATTTCCTACAAAGGTAGTGAAATGTCTAAATCGCCAATCGTGTCTGCGACAGATGTTGCCATGTTTGAGGTTGGTGTTCCAAAACTCATTGAATGTTTCTCTGAATTTTCGGATGGCTACAATGCTAGGGATAACATCAAAAAATTCTCCCTTCAGACTATAAAGAGCAAATTTCTACTGAAGTCTCTCGTGAGTGGCAAGGCATATCAGGTAGTGCTCTGGTCTGATAATACAAAGGGAGCCAAGATACTTTTAATTCCCCATACTTCACACCCCGGCGAGAGTGGTACGGGGTTTATTGATGATGAGGAGAATTTATATGTTTTCAAGGGCCATATGGAGAATTTCGTTACTCACCCAGATCTTTTGGAAACCTATTTCAGATTCGGTATCCGGAAGAACACGAATCTATCCATAGTCATAGGACCGTTTGATCTCAAGCCGCGCAATTAATGTCTGCGCGGTTTTGTTATTCACAGCAGAAGTGAGATCTTTATAATTCCCTTTTTTTGTTTTCTTGATTATTAATTCGTTTTATAGTAATCTCTCTATTGCGTCCATGACGCTATTTAAAAGGGAACAGGTGAGTAACGGCCCGGGGCAAGCGCAAAGGCAAAAGTGAAGCGCAACTCAAGCTCCAAAGCCGCGAAGCTACACTTGTTCCGAAACAATCTCGTGTTTAGTCCGGTTTTAGTTCAATAATTAATTCATAAAAAAGAATGCCAACCATTCATCAATTGGTGAAGAGAAAGAGACGTTCACTAAAACGAAAGTCAAAATCTGTCGCTCTGACAAAGAGCTTTAACGTGCTCAAAAACGAGCCGCGATATTTCTATTCTCCTTTCAAACGCGGTGTCTGCATAAAAGTGACGACCAAAACTCCAAAGAAACCAAACTCGGCTATCAGAAAAATCGCTCGCGTGCGTTTGTCCAACGGCATGGAAGTTACGGCTTATATTCCCGGCATTGGACACGCTCTGCAGGAACACTCTGTGGTATTGCTCCGCGGTGGTCGTGTAAAAGACGTTGGTCTCCGCTATACGGTTGTCCGAGGGGTTTTGGATGCCACAGGTGTGGACAAGAGAGCAAAAGGTCGCAGTCAGTACGGCACAAAGAAGCCGAAGGTCGCGAAATAATCCAAACTAAACAATTTTTGAAGTTAATTTTAAAACTATTTTTAAACCAAAATGCGCAGAAAAATAAACATAAAACGCGATCTGTCTCCGGATCTGAAATATCAATCGCCGAAAGTTTCAAAACTGATGAATTACATTATGTATGATGGCAAGAAAAATCTCGCCCGATCAAACGTCTACAAATGCTTTGACATCATAAAAGAAAAAGCAAAAACAGAAAATCCTCTGGACGTATTTGAAGCGGCCTTGAAAAACACGGCTCCGAATGTGGAGGTGCGTTCTAGGCGCGTTGGTGGAGCAAATTATCAAGTTCCAGTAGAAGTCAGACCGGAACGTCGTCAAGCACTCTCCATAAAATGGATTATAGACGCCGCTAGAAATAAAAAAGGCGCTCCTATTTCCGCAAAACTGGCCGATGAAATCATCGCCGCATCCAAAAACGAAGGTGATGCCGTAAAAAAGCGCGAAAATACCCACAAAATGGCCGAAGCCAACAAAGCTTTTGCTCACTTTGCTTGGTAGCTAAATATTTACTTATAATTATTTTATGAACCGAGATTATCCATTGGACAAAGTCAGAAACTTCGGAGTTATTGCTCATATAGATGCGGGAAAAACGACCACATCGGAACGCATTTTGTATTACACGGGTATGATTCATAAAATCGGTGAGGTTCATGAAGGCGAGACTACTACTGATTGGATGGAACAGGAGCGCGAGCGTGGTATCACTATCACTGCCGCCGCTATCACTTGTTTCTGGAACCCGACATATATGCCAGCAGGCGATACTACGAAAAAATGTCGCTTCAATGTCATAGACACCCCTGGGCACATAGATTTTACAGTTGAAGTAAAGCGATCTTTGCGTGTTCTGGACGGCGCGGTCGTCGTATTTGATGGTGTGGCCGGAGTTGAACCCCAATCGGAAACAAACTGGCGTTATGCCGACGAATCAAATGTGCCTCGTATATGTTTCATAAACAAATTAGACCGCATGGGAGCCAGTTTTGAAAAATCATACAAATCCATTTTGGAACGTCTCAACAAACACGCTGTGCGCATTCAGATCCCTATGGGATTGGAAGAAAATCTCGTAGGTGTCATTGATCTCGTTCGTATGAAGGCCTATACATTTGAAGGAGAGAAGGGTGAGAAAGTCATTGAAGCGGAAATTCCAGCCGAATATGCCGAAGATGCAAAAAAATATCACGCAGAAATGGTTGAAAAAATCGCGGAAACGGACGATTCTCTCATGACCGCTTATTTGGAGGGCAAAGTTTTTGATATGGACACGATAAAGAAAGGTCTGCGCAAGGCCACTCTAGCCTGCAAAATTTTTCCTGTGATGACTGGCTCGGCTCTGAAAAACAAAGGCGTCCAGCTGGTTTTGGATGCCGTCGTTGATTACTTACCTTCACCTCTGGATATTCCGCCGGTTAGAGGCCATCATCCTGATACGGGTGTAGAAGTCATCCGTCATGCTGACGACTCCGAACCTTTTTCCGCTCTGGCATTCAAATTGCAGAACGATCCTTTTGTCGGTCAGCTCACATTCTTTCGCGTTTATTCCGGAACACTGGAAGCTGGTTCATATATATACAATGCCACAACAGGCAAGCGCGAACGTCTCTCGCGTATAGTTCGTCTCCAAGCAGACAAACGCGAAGAAGTTGCCAAAGTTTTCGCCGGTGAAATTGCCGCCGCTGTGGGATTGAAAGATGCTCTCACTTCTCATACCCTCTGTGACGAAAATGACCCGATTATTTTAGAGGTTATCAAATTTATGGAGCCCGTGGTGTCTCTCCGTATAGAACCGGCTACAAAAGCCGACCAAGAGAAAATGGGTATGTCTCTGCGCAAATTGGCGAATGAAGATCCGACATTTCATATCACTGCCAATCCCGAAACGGGTGAGACTCTGATCGCAGGTATGGGAGAGCTCCATCTGGAAATCATGATTGATCGCATGAAACGCGAATTCGGTGTCAATACAAATGTTGGTAAGCCACAGGTGGCTTATCGCGAGACGATTCTCGGTACAGCTGAAGCGGAACACAAATATATAAAACAATCGGGAGGCAAGGGTCAGTACGGTCACGTCAAAATCACATTGAAGCCTCTGCCGGCTCTGATAGAAGGCGAGAAAATTCCGAAAAATACAAAACGATATGATGATTTTGAATTTATAAACTCTATAAAAGGCGGTGTCATTCCAAATGAATTTATTCCCGCGGTAGAAAAAGGCGTGCGTGAAGCAATGGATCGTGGCATCGTCGCCGGATACAAGATGGTAAACATTTCCTGCGAGCTCACATATGGTTCTTATCATGATGTTGACTCCAGCGAAATTGCTTACAAAATTGCCGCCTCTCAAGCTTTCCAAGATGGCGCAAAACGAGCTAGGCCAGTCATCTTGGAACCGATCATGAAAATAGAAGTCGTCTCTCCGGAAAAATTCATGGGTGACATCATCGGGTCTCTGTCTGCAAAGCGCGGACAAATAGAGAGCACCAACCCAAAAGGCCAAGTCCTATCTATCATCGCCAAAGTGCCTCTAGCCGAAATGTTCGGATATACCACAGCTCTGCGTTCTATGACTTCTGGACAGGGCAGTTCCCAAATGGAGTTTGATCATTATGAAGTTGTTCCGCCACAGGTGGAAAAGGCGATTGTGGAAACGAGAAAATAGTGTAGTACAATATAGGAATGAAATTAGAAATAAAAAATCATTCCATATTTGTCCAAGTGTTGGTTGTTTTTATTCTCAGCGCTTTCGCTTTCATATCTAGCGTCTTTGCCGATTGGAATCCGCCTACCCAATCTCCTCCAGGCGATAATGTCATTTCTCCTCTCAATATTTCAAACATAGCTCAATCAAAAATTGGCGGTCTTCTCCTCAATACCGGCGGTGCCCCGAACGGTCTCATCGTTCAATCTGGAAAAGTTGGCATAGGCACTACTAATCCGCAAGCGACTCTGGATGTCAAAGGCACTATAAAGATAACTCCGGCTTCTTCATCATCTTCCGGTGCAGGACGGGCAGCCTGTTGGACAGACCAGAATTTACTCGGATATTGCTTGGTAAATATGTACGGTGGTATGTGTACGAATTGTCAAGTTCAGTAATATATTTTTTTTTGAGCATTTGACAAACTCAATGATAGGTGATATACTAGCAAAGTAGAGCCTGCAACAAGGCTTTTTTGCTCTTTGAAAAGAACGTTATGTATTCTCGGCATATTTGCCTGGGAGCGTTTTTGATTTGAGCGAATACTCGGAGATTTTCTCCTATGAAAACCAAAAATCCCGTCGGTGTCAGTGTCAGTGCGTGGGCGTTCGCGCTCATTGTTTTGTCAACGGTTTCATTTGCGGCAACGCCAATATTACCACCCCCACCGCAACTTCCACCGCAACTACTACCACCACAAATGACGCCAACGCAGGTGATGCCTCGTAGCGACATCGTCTTCTCAATCGCACCGGAGTCACTCAATCGCACGGCCTTCGTGGCCGGCGATTACAACCGTGTCATCTCCGTACTTATCGGAGAAAATCGCGGAAATGTCTCCGGAAAGATTGACAGTCTGGGGTTTGAGACCTACACAGGACTGACAAATCTCCGTGTGGAGATCAACGGCCATTGGTATTTCGCCAATGTTATTGCAAGTTTTCCCGACCCTGATTTTATCGAATGGGCGGTCAATGATATTTCGGTCAAGATAAATCCCCGCGAAACGGTAAAGATCGTCGTGCGAGGCGATATCCCATGGTATGGGTCTACTGTGTACGCCGATCTCCGTTGGTTCGGGGGAGATTATACATCGGGACTGTTTCCATTGAGGCGTTCAGCCAGACATGCAATTGTGGACGAGCTTCAGAGTGAGGGTGTGGGCAACAGCTCAGTGCTCGCGACTGTCACGCCGACGGCAGGCGTTATCAAAGGGTTTGAAGTCAAAGGGGACTCCCAGCATTACTATCCCTTTTTGATTCGGGCAATCGGCCCGTCGCTTGCAAAGTTTGGCGTGACGAATCCGCTTCAGGATCCGTCCGTCAAGGTTTTGGATGCGAGAGACAACGTTATGGGAGAGAATGACAATTGGAATGCCAACGACGAGTGGACATTCCAGCAAGTCGGTGCTTTCGGTCTTACGAAAGGGAGCGCTGACTCGGTGGTTATCGTGTCTCTTCGGCCGGGGACATACACAGTCCAAGTTAAAGGATTTGGCACGGG
>JAUSGU010000059.1 GCA_030648825.1 bacterium | reverse complement strand
AATCAACCTATAAATCCATATATAAACGATTATGTTTTCAGCAAATATATAGCCGAAGAAGTCACGAAGTTTTACAAAAAAGTACCGATCATAAACGTTCGCCTCTCGAATATTTACGGCCCGACTAAATTCATTCGTCCAGATTTGGTGCCTACTCTCATACAGAGCTCGCTCTCGCCCGCCCAAGCCGAGGTTTGGAGCACCAAGCCTGTGCGCGATTTCATATACGCCAAAGACGCCGCCCACGCCGTAGTGGCCCTGCTCGACAGCGACTATACAGGTCCTGTAAATTTGGGTTCGGGAGAAATGCGTTCGGTAGGCGATATTGTTTCAATCATAGAAAACTTGTCCGGTAAAAAAGTAAAAGTGCTCGATGTACCGGTCAATGGTCCCATGAAATTCGTCACTGATGTTTCACTCTTAAAAAAACTGACCGGCTGGAAGCCGGAGTATACCCTAGAAAGCGGATTTGAAGAGACTTATAAAATAATGGCGAAATACGCTCCGGAATGCAGGTGGTGGGAAAAGAATCCGAAGAAGTAGGGCTAATTTAAGTTCCTCAAGAACTTTTCGAAGAAGACTTTTGTAGTGTATTCGCGTACGGTTTTTTCGTAGGCATTGTCTATCATTTTCTGGTATTTACCGCTTGGCCAGTCGGCGAGAATCTCTCGGATTTTTTCTTCCAATTTTCCTTCGTCATAATAGACGAAATCCACATCCGGCGCGTACCATTTTTCTATGACATTCCAAGGGTCTCTACGACAGAGCATGAGAGCTCGTGCCGCGGCCGCTTCGGCTATGCGGGTTTTGAGCTGGGGAGCGAACAACTCTTTTCTAGACACGAAACTCCAGAGCCAGTTCCACCAATTTTTTCTCGGCAGGTGAGAAAAAGCCTTATTATTCTCTATGTCCGTATTTGTCCAGAGTGCCCGGAGGTATTTGCCGTTGCAATTGACCAACCCATGGACGACGGCAATTTTCGTTTCGGATAGTAGTCTCATTTTTTCCTTGTATGAAACATCTCGGTCGGTGACATATGGATTTTTGTCCCTGGCGATAAAGCGATAGTTGAATTTCCTCAAAATATCAAGATTGCGCTCTATATCCTTTGAGATTATATTTCCGACATATATGACGTCGTATTTCTTTTCGGCCTTGGACGGGATTTTTTCTTCATTTATAGGAATGAAAACCGGGATGCGTCTCGAACCACCCTCGGCTTGGTTCAACCATTCGGCGGTAAAAGGGCAGACGGTAAGCACTTTGTAAAAATAGCTGTCATACGCGTCCCCGCGAAAATATAGATCCTTGGACAGGAACCGGCTCGGCTCCTCTACCTGCAAGTAAACGATTTTCTCACTCTTTATTTTTTCTAGGGCGCCCCAAGCGATCCTAGCTTCCACCAGATAGAAATTGCCGGCCTCTTTTTCGTAGCGGGAAAAATCATATTGCAACATCGGGTCCTCTTTTGAAACTTTGGCTGCGCCGTTAAATACTTTCATTTTTATTTTTCGTTTTTCCAAGGTAATTCCGGCGCCAATATTCCAGGTCTCTTTCTCGTCCAATATGGCGAATCAGATAAGCCACCTTTGATCGAGATGTTGATATTCGGATTGTTCCCGCCCGGGCTAAAGAGCCATGTGCGGTCGTTCAGACCACCGATAAGCTCTATTCGGTAGACGCCTTCGTTGAGTAACCTGCGCGGGATTTCCGATTTGATGGTAAAAGGGCCTTTTTCGAGCCGAGGCCAATTTTTTTCCGGCCCGTCCGTTTGGAACGACCAATACAGCAGAGTGCCATCGTCGGAATACAGCGCATAGCCTATGGTCAGAGCCGGGTCAATGGATCTCAATTCTCCCTTTATAACCAATTCCACACGGCTGTCATTTCGTATCGGCCCATCGCACAGCTTGTCGGTCGTGTCTGTCGCATAGATGGATAGAGGTTTCCACCATTCGTTCTCAAATCGGCCGTTGTTCGGGTTCGACCATATGTAGCCCTCGGTCGTGCCTTCTGATCCTTTGATATATCCTTTTATGACACTTCTCACATCCGCCGAATCTTTTTTGATCTGGCCTTTTTCTATGAGAATGCAACGGTTGCATATCCTCTCTATGGCCGCCATATTGTGGCTAACGAAGAGGATGGTCCGGCCCTGTTTTTTTGTTACCTCCTCCATTTTGCCCAGGCATTTTTTCTGGAACTCGGCGTCACCCACAGCCAGAACTTCGTCTACGAGCAGGATATCAGGCTCCATGTGGGCGGCTACGGAAAAAGCCAGTCGCACGTACATGCCACTAGAATAATATTTGACTGGCGTATCGAGAAATGTTTCGATTTCTGCGAATTCAACTATGGAATCAAAATTTTTGGCGATCTCACTTTTCTTCATGCCGAGGATGGCACCGTTCAGGAATATATTTTCACGGCCGGAGAGTTCTGGATGAAAACCGGTGCCGACTTCGAGTAGTGAAGCAACCCGCCCGTGCATGACTATCTCTCCTGTGGTCGGTGGGGTAATGCCTGTTAGAATTTTCAAGAGAGTTGATTTGCCTGCACCGTTTCGGCCGATGATGCCCACGATCTCGCCTCTCTTTACCTCAAAGCTCGCGCCTCGGAGAGCCCAAAAATCCTCTTTGGTGTCTATTCCCGTCACTTCTTTTACTTTCTTTTTCAAGAATCGAAAAGGGCTCTTTATGATATCTGCCAGCACGTCACGCAAGGCGATGTAGCCACCTTGGAAATGGCGGATATTATATTTCTTGCCGACCTCTTTTACTTTTATTATAGGTTCCATATTTTTATGATTTTTATGCGCGACTTATAGTATGTCCGCGAAATATCTCTCGACTTTTTTGAAGTAGATTATGCCGATCATCAGTATGGCGAGGCAGGCGAAGAAAGAGATTCCGAGCAGAAGCCAATTTATCGGAGTAGTACCGAGTAGGGCGGCGCGGGCGGACTGGATGACTCCGGTCATGGGATTCAAAGCCAAGACCCAAGAATATTTTCCGGCAATCGAGGCTGGGTATATGACAGGTGTGAGGAAGAGAAGTATCTGGATAAAGAATGGCAAGGCATAGCGCACATCGCGATACTTGACGTTGATCGAAGCTAGGCAGAGCCCGCCGCCTATGGCCGCCATAAATGTGATGACCAAGAGAAGTGGCACTATGAGGAAACCGGTGATATGCGGCATGTAGCCGTAATAAAACATCAGGCCGACCAAGATGAGAGAAGCGATGGCGAAATCGACGAATTTTGTCAGTACCGATGAGAGCGGCAGAATCAGGCGCGGGAAATAGACTTTGGTTATGATGGCCTGGTTCGAGATGAGCACGCTGGATGTTTCAGATAAGGCACTCGAAAAAAATTGCCAGAACAGGAGGCCAGTATAGACGAATATGGGATAGGGAACGCCGTCCGAAGGCATCTGGGCCAGCTTGCCGAAAAAGACAGTGAAGACAATCATGGTGATGAACGGCTGGAGTATGGCCCATAGAGCGCCTATGAAAGTCTGCTTGTAGCGCACTTTGAGGTCGCGCCAAGTGAAAAAGTAGAGAAGCTCGCGATAGTTCCAGATTTCTCGGAAATCGTCTAGGCTAAAAGTTTTTTTTGGCTTTATGATGGTTGTGATCATTTTATGCAAGCGATGATGATGGCGATCTGTGCGTCCGTATAATCTGGATTATTACCGCAATAAAAGCCACAATGGTGGAGCATGTCGGTTTCCGGGAGCTCGTGCTTTTTGGACGAGTATTTTTTGAAAAAAGGCTGGCGTATCATATTGCCCGCGATTATGGGGCGGGTTTCAACGCCGGCGGCTTCGAACTTTTTCAGATAGATATTCCGCAACTTCGGTGTCTTTACTATGAAAGGCAGAGCGAAAGAAGATACACGCTTTATATGTCCGTGCTCCAAGGGGATGAAGTGCGAGTTGTCTCTCACGGTCTTTTGTATTTTATGAAATATCTTTTCACGTCGAGCGATAGATTTTTCCAGATGAGGTAATTGATGATGTCCCAAAAAGCCGGTGATCTCCGTGGGACGCAAGTTATAGCCGAGGTCGTAAAAAGCATAGTGAGCGTGGAAATCCGAAGCGATGCCGTGTTTGGCTCGCCAATGGCTCTGGCGGTCTGGATGCAAATTTCTGTCCCAACCATTGGCCCTAACGATCTTGAGCATTTCCATGAGTTCATGATCGTCTGTCGCGACCATGCCACCTTCGATGGTAGAGAGATGATGGGCCACAAAGAAAGAGAATGTCGAAGCTGTTCCGAAATTTCCGGCCTTGCCTGCAGGTAATTCCGTGCCCAGAGATTCGCAGTTGTCCTCTATGAGAGTTATGCTTTTCTTTTGACATAGTTTTTTGAGTTTATCTAGATCTCCCGTTAGGCCGAGTACGTTCGTTACAAAAAAAGCTTTGCATTTATGCGTTTCGAGATGTTTTATGGCGCAATCGGCGTCGACGTTGAGCGTTTCCTTTCGGCAATCGATAGGAATAGCTTCGAAGCCTAACTGCAGAATCGGCATGACGTTCGTAGACCATGTCAGAGCCGAAAAACCTATGGCGTCGCCTTTCTTTAACCTTCCGAGATTTTGCAAAGCCTGAATCAGAGCCAGGTTCGCACTGCCACCACTATTGAAAAGCACGCAATGTTTCCTGCCTTGAAGTATGGCAAAGGCCTCCTCGAATTTCGCACACCATTTTCCCATGCTGAACTTGTTGGTATTGACTATGAATTTCGCCAGTGCCGCTTTGGTGCTCTTTTCTTTGAAAAAGGTGTTTTTTTCTCCGACCAGAGGCACCGTATATCTTTTGACTTTGATTTTCATCTTTAATTATTTACGTGACAATTCCTGCTTGCTCTGGGTCTCTTCCTCTAGGTCGTAGTCGCACATCATTTTCACCAGCTCTTTCCAACTGGTTCTTGGCTTCCAACCGAGCTTTCTACGCGCTTTGCCGGCGTCCCCGAGGAGCTGGTCCACTTCGGCAGGGCGAAAGTAGGCAGGGTCTATTTCTATGATCGTTTTGCCCGTCTTTTTATCTATACCTTTCTCGTTTCCGCCTGTGCCTTTCCATATCAGATCCATGTTTAGGCATTTTGCAGCTTCTTCTATAAATTCTCGCACGGAATGAGTTTCTCCTGTAGCTAAAACATAATCATCGGGTTTTGTCTGTTGTAATGTGAGCCACATGCCGTAGACATAGTCTTTTGCATAGCCCCAGTCTCTCTTTGCCTCCAAGTTACCGAGATACATTTTTTGATCTATGCCGAGTTTTATACGGGCGAGGCCTCGGGTAATCTTTTTGGTCACGAAAGTCTTGCCTCGGCGGGGTGATTCATGATTGAAGAGGATGCCGTTCACTGCGTAGAGACCATATGCCTCTCTGTAATTTCTGGTTATCCAATATGCGAAAACTTTTGCCACGGCGTAAGGCGAGCGAGGATGAAACGGCGTTTTTTCATTTTGGGGGATTTCCGCCACCTTGCCGAACATTTCAGAAGAAGAGGCCTGATAGAACTTTGTCTTTACTCCCGATTCGCGTATAGCGTCGAGTAAGCGCAGGGTGCCTATGCCGTCTACATCAGCGGTATATTCTGGCATATCAAACGAAACACGCACATGACTCTGGGCACCGAGATTATAGATTTCGTCCGGACGAATTTTTTCTATTAGACGGGAGATATTTGAAGCATCAGAGAGATCTCCGTAAACAAGGATAAGCTTTTTATTTTTTATATGAGGGTCCTGAAAGAGGTGGTCTATGCGGGAGGTGTTGAAAGTAGAAGATCGGCGGATGAGACCATAGACGTAGTAACCCTTTTCCAAGAGTAGTTCGGCGAGATACGATCCATCCTGTCCGGTAATGCCCGTAATCAGAGCTTTTTTAGCAGTGGTAATCACATCCATTTTTACAGTTCCAATCTGTTTGGTCTTTTTCTTCATGTTTTTCAAGTTTACCATTTATTAATTCCACTCACGACTTTTTTCTTGAGCGAGAGATATGATTTCACTACTTCTTTTTCAATGGCGGGGGAGAGCACGCGCAGGATTTCTTTGCCCAGTATCCGATACTGGCCGCCGACTTTGTTGGCGCGAATCAGTCCGTTCTTCAGCATCCTCTTTATAGTACTCTCAGAGACACGCAAAACTTCCCGAGTTTCCTCTGTCGTGTATACGCCGTTTGGTTTTATCCCGCTGTCTATTTCCTTTGTCATATTGCTTATTATAGTATTGCTTATTGTAGTACAAGTGTCAAAAGGTGTCAAAAGGTTTCATTGAAAAAAACTTGACTTATAAATAGATATATGCTAGGATAGAGGGTGGAATGGCCTAGCGCGCTTTTCCGCTCTTTTAATTCAGCACATCAACCGTTAATCAAAAAAGAAAGGATTAGTCATAAAAACAAAATATGCAGATAAGGTTGTGCTCGTCACGACCACCTTCAGTCCCTCGCTTAGCGATATGCGGGGGCAGCTTGCCTTGAAGACTTGTCGTGCGGCTCGCGATTGCGGCTATACGATCATCGTCGTCGACGGTAGTCCGAGTCAGGAATTCAAGGTAGCGCTTCGGGATGCTGGTGCTACCGTCATCGATCAAAAGATGCCTGGCATGGGACAGTCCCGGCGGGAATGCATCAATGCGGGAGTTGATTTCGGCGCCGATGTCATTGTCTGGCTCGAGCCGGAGAAACATCCCATCGTGCCGCTTCTCGATGCCTGCATTGAACCGGTCATCAGTGGTAAGGCGGATGTGGTGATTCCTTCCCGGAATACTTTCACCAACTATCCGAAGTACCAGGCCGAGTCCGAGAGCCGTGGAAATGTAGCGATGGGAAAGCTCATCGGTCGCTCAGATCTTGATTTCTATATCGGCCCTCGGGTCTTGTCCTATGATGCCGCTAGAGAGATGGCTCTCTACGACGGCAAAATCGAGGACGAACAGGTCTACGGCGACAAGTGGGAAATTCTTTTCATTCCGCTACTCTGGTTCATTGATTATGGTTGGAAGATTGCTTCGGTGCCGGTGGACTATATTCACCCGATCGAACAGTTTGTCGAGGACGACGAGATCATGCGAGCCAAGCGCGACGAACAGCGCGAGGTCCTCGTCGGAGCGATGACGGCTGAAGCCAAGCGGCTCAAGCTCATCACAGTCTAGTTCTTACGGACTGGCAAAAATTCAAGGCGGCATTTCACGGGAAGTGCCGCCTTTTTCTTTGTCATATATGTGATATAGTTTTCCTCATGACATTAAACAAAATCTTGAAGTGGACGGCAATTGCGGGAGTTTTCGGGGCGCTTTTTGTGCCTTTTATTGTTGCTGATTCAATGTTTTTTCCTTTTATAACAGGAAAGAATTTCATGTTCAGGATCTTGGTTGAAATCGCTTTCTCGGCGTGGCTCTTACTCTCGCTTCGTG
>JAUSGU010000044.1 GCA_030648825.1 bacterium | reverse complement strand
TGTTGCCGAGAGAAGCGAGGCAGTGGCGGAACGATACGAGCGTACGAGGCAGTTTAGAGCCACCACGCACGCGGAGCGTGCGATTAGTCGGCATCAGGATTATCAGCAAAATACATTCGAACTTTGTTTAATACACACCGCAATGAAAAAATCTCAAACAAAAATCAAATCAGCCTTGATTTTCAAGGCTCTGTGGCAGGGTGTTCGCCCGTATAAACTTTTGTTTTGGATGTGTACCGTTTTCTATATTTTGGGAAGTTTTTTTAATATCATCGTGCCTCTGTATTACAAAAAATTTTTTGATGTACTGGAAAACTTTTCCGATAAAGTGTCCGCAACTGAATCACTCATACATATTCTGTATATCATAGTCGTCATTCATGGGGTAATTTGGGTTCTCTTTCGTGGTGCTACATTTATGGCCAGCGCTATGCAATCAAAAGTGATGGCCAAGCTCAAACAGAATACTTTTGATTATGTGATGCTCCATTCTTACAATTTTTTCTCCAGTAATTTCACAGGCAGTCTGGTGCAGAAAATAAACCGATTCAGTCGCGCTTTTGAACGCTTGTCGGATACTCTCTATTATCAAGTTATTCCTCTCGTTGTGACTGCTCTGGGAGCAATCATAGTAACTTGGATTCAAGCTAGATTTATCTCTCTAATTATACTTGTGTGGGTTATATTTTTTAGCTTATTTAATTGGTTATTTTCCAGATGGAAAGTCAAATACGATATTGCCTCGGCGGCCGCCGATTCCAGGACGACCGGTTTTCTGTCAGACAGTATTACAAATCACAATACCGTCAGTTTGTTCACAGGGTATATGTTTGAAGTTCTCGGTTTCAAATCGGTGACAGATGATCAGGCTCGCAAACAGCGTCTCACCTGGGATTTGAGTTCTATCGTGGACTCGGTTCAGGTTCTGCTCATATTTATCGTTGAATTCGCTGTTTTTTATTACGCTGTTCGTTTTTGGGAACAGGGTGTTGTTACTATAGGTACGTTTGTACTCTTTCAAGTTTATGTCATAGGTCTAGCTCACCAACTCTGGGGTTTGAGCAGAATTATCAGAAATATTTATGAGAGCATGGCTGATTCGCAGGAAATGGTGGATATATTGAATATGCCTCATGAAATAAAAGACGTGTCTGGCGCGAAGCCGATACGAGTGGTACGTGGAGAAGTGGAATTTAAAAATGTCGGCTTCAGTTTCAATAAAAATAAAGCCGTTCTGCGCGACATAAATTTGACTATAAAATCGGGTGAGAAAATGGCTCTCATAGGTCCGAGTGGTGCTGGAAAAACCACTATAGTACGCCTTATTTTGAGGCTTTATGACACTTCGTCCGGTAGCATTTTGATTGATGGTGTAAATATAGGAGAGGTAACGCAAGAAAGTCTACGTGAAAATATCAGTCTAGTGCCTCAGGACCCGGTGCTCTTTCACCGTTCTCTCATGGACAACATTCGTTACGGTAAACGCACGGCAAGTGATGAAGAAGTAATGCGTGTAGCCAAACTCGCTCATTGCGATGAGTTTATAGAAAATTTACCACTTAAATACGAAACATTCGTCGGAGAGCGAGGCATCAAACTTTCCGGAGGTGAGCGTCAGAGAGTAGCAATCGCGCGGGCGATATTGAAAGACGCGCCGATTCTCATTTTGGACGAAGCGACATCCAGTCTGGATTCACATTCGGAAGCGCTCATCCAAGACGCTCTAGACACACTCATGCGTGACAGGACGACTGTTGTCATTGCCCATAGGCTCTCTACCATCCGCAAAATGGATCGTATTGTCGTCATAGAAGAGGGTATAATTCGAGAAGAGGGGACTCATGACGATCTGGTAAAAACTGAAGGTGGCCTCTATAAAAAACTCTGGAATCTGCAGGCCGGCGGGTTCATAATATAAATATATGCGACTTTTAGGAATTGACTATGGAAAAAAGAGGGTCGGGATTGCCATTTCGGATGATAAAGGTATGATGGCTTTTCCGAAAGCGGTTTTACCGAACGATAACTTTTTGTTCGGTGAGATAAAAAATCTGGTGAACGGACACGACATAAAAAAAATCATTATAGGCGAGTCAAAAGATTATAAAATGAACGACAATCCGATTATGTCGCACATAAAAGCTTTTAAAAATGAGCTTGAGAGAGATCTCGGCATGGAAGTAATATATGAAACCGAAATCTTGTCGTCGCATCAAGCTTCACACTTTCAGAGCAAGACGAACATGACAGATGCTTCTGCCGCCTCTATAATTCTCCAAAGTTATATAGACAGAACGAAAAATAAAAATAATTTGAAAAAATAGAAAAATACAATGATTACATACGAAGAATTTGCGAAAATAGAGATAAAAGTGGGGAAAATTCTCTCTGCGGAAAAAATTGTCGATACCGACAAGCTTTTGAAACTATCTGTGGATTTTGGCATGGTTAGTATCGTGGATATTGCAAATATGACGCAAACAAAGAGCGATGTCAGGCAAATTATTTCAGGGATTTCTCTCTATTTTCCGGATCCACAGATTCTAGTAGGTCGGAAATGCATGTTTGTGACAAATCTGGAACCACGCACGATCCGAGGTCTGGAATCAAATGGCATGCTCTTTGCTCTCTCTACTGCGGATGGCAAATTTTCTCTTCTTGAACCAAATCCAGATATTCCGGAAGGCACAAAGGCAAGATAATTGGCAAATAGATGGATGGACGGGCGAAGATGATAAAGACGCGCTAAACTAAACACATTACACTCAAACAATGTTCCAATACCTAGAACCGCAATTTCTCATCAGTGCTCTCGGCCTCGTAGGTGTTTTTGCCATAGTTTTTGCCGAGTCGGGTCTTTTCTTTGGTTTTTTTCTGCCAGGTGATTCGCTTCTTTTTACGGCGGGACTTTTTGCGTCCCAAGGATACTTGAACATATCTTGGCTCATCATAGGTGTCGCCATAGCAGCTATACTCGGTGATAGCGTGGGCTACACATTCGGCAAACGTGTCGGTCCCGCTCTATTTTCTCGCGATGATTCTTTCTTTTTTCATAAAAAACATGCCGAGCGGGCTCGTTTGTTTTACGAAAAATATGGCGTAAAAACCATAATTCTGGCTCGTTTTGTGCCTATTGTTCGCACTTTCGCGCCGATTGTTGCCGGTATAGGTGGCATGCGTTACAGGACATTTATCACATATAACATAATAGGCGGTATGCTTTGGACGCTTCTCCTCACTTTGTCCGGATATTTTCTCGGTTCGGCGTTTCCTGGTATGAGTCGATATCTCCACATCATTGTTGTTATCATAATTTTTATTTCAATTTTGCCGATCGTTTTTGAATGGATGAAGCAGAGGAGGGTGTAGTATACTGTATGTGTGAATTCTCCGGTGAAAAAATTTCTGGCCAGAGCTTTTCCCGTCCCAGAATCGCTTTTGCTCGCCAATGTTTCCGTTTCCATATCTGACGGTAGGCTTTCTTTCTTTGAATTGAAGCGGAAATCTGGCAAAATGCAGCCGAAAAATTTCGGTATGATGCCTTTTCCCGATATTCGCCTACAGAATATGAACCAGAACCAAAAAACAGAAGCTGTTTCTGTTTTATTCGCTTTTACCAAAACGCAAAAATACTATTATGTGCATGGCATAATTCATGAAGGTGACGCTTATATATTTCGGACGACGGTACCGACGATTGAAACAAATGAAATCCGTCAGGCCGTAGAGTCAATTTTGGAAGAAAATGTGCCGATTCCTCCAATTGAAGCAATTTTTGAATACGATGTTGTTTCTATTGATATAGTGCGCGGAGAAACCACGGTTGCCGTATCTGTCGTTTCGGAAAAAATAATTTCGGCTTATACCGATCTATTGGTGTCCGGCGGTCTCTCGCCGATTTCTTTTGAAACTGAGTCGCGCTCTCTCTCCCGAGCTCTCTTTTATCCTGATACGATCGGTATATTCTTGGTACTGACGATAATGGAAAATCATTCAGTCATTTTTATAGTGGAGAACGGCATAGCTGTTTTTAGTTCCTCCATAGATATAAGATCAAAAGACATAAATAAAACTTTTTCAACCATTCGTGATGAAATAGAAAAAGTGTTGGTTTTCTGGAAGACTCAGGAGAAGAAAATAAAAAACAATATCTCAATTTCCCGCATCATGCTCGTGGGAAGCGATTCTCTCATACCGGGTTTTGTCAGATATATTTCCATTTGTTTCAAAATACCGGTTTCCGTAGGGTCGGTCTGGACAAATGTGCTCTCTCCCGAAGAAAATGTGCCGAAATTATCGCAGAGAGATTCGCTCAATTACGGGCCGTGCATAGGATCACTCATATAATATGTTTACTTTTCTAAAAGGGGAATACAGAAAAAAAATTGCCGGCGAATATCACCGTAGACTCTCTGTTTTTGGTCTCTTCTTCGTTTTATTTTTTGTTTTGATTTTAATCGGTCTTTCCCTGCCTACGTTTATAAATCTCCGTGTCGAAAAAAATGCGATACTGTCGAGTCGAGAGGCCGTATCCAAAAAAATAACGGATAACGGATTGGCGGAAATTGAAACACGGGTCAAAAAACTCAATAAACTGACGGCAATCGTAGAACAAAAAAGTGGAGAACAGCCGACGATTTCTGTCATAGAAAAAATTGTTTCAGAGAGGGGAAGTGGCATATCTATCTCTTCTCTTTCTATGGAGAGAAAAAATGACGGATGGACCGTAATTATCTCCGGCAAGGCCGTATCTCGCGAAATGCTGGTGGATTTTTCGAAAAAACTGGCTATCGTATCGTCGTTTTCGGCGGTTGATCTGCCGGTTTCCAGTCTGGCCAAAAGTCAGGACATTCCTTTTACCATTTCCTTACATTCTAAATTTTGATTATGAAAATAAACGGACTTAAACAGACGTTATTAATAATTATCGGACTAGTCATAACAGTTCTCTCTGTCGTATGGGTTTTTATCATTATAGAGAGTTACTCATACAGATCTGAAATTGTTCGCATATCGGATGAAATAAAATCTGCCGCGAATCGTGATTCGTATTTATCTTCTATTCGTAACGTTTTACGCGGAACCGAGGGCGATATTGGCGCAATTGAAAACAGATTTATCGGAGAGGACGATGTACCAGGTTTTATAGAATTTCTGGAGAGACAGACGCGAGATATAGGAATAAAAGCCGAATTGACTGGCATCAATCTGGATCCCGTGATTAAAAATTCTGTCTTTCGCGTTTTGCATGTGAGAATAAACGCGTCAGGTTCATGGCAAGAAGCGATTTCTTTCATCAACGCTCTGGATATGATGCCGTATGCGATGAATATAGACCATATCAGTTTGTCTAAGATGCCAGACAGCTCAATTGACTCAAAAGTTCCTCCAAATTCCGTTTGGAACATTGTCATTGATATATCTCAATACACAAAATGAAAACAATAATCACAAAATTTCATAAATTCGGCGAAATGATGAGAGGTTTGGGGAACAGTCCTCGTCTAGATTGGTATTTCATTCTTCTATGTTTTGTTCTTCTCGTTTGTACGGCGGTTTTGATTGATTTATTTTTCTACAATAGAGTGTCTATACGTGACGGGGAAGGTACAAACATTCCGAGTATGATCGAAACCTTGGACAAGGAAGATATAAGCCAAGTAATACAAAAACTAAACGACAGAGAACTTGACTCAGAGAATCTCTCTCAAACCGTTCTTTTCGACCCATCGCTTTAAATTACGATTTATTGTCCCCTCGGTTGGAATCGAACCAACATCGACGGCTTAGAAGTCCGCAGTTCTGATCCATTGAACTACGAGGGGAAAGTGCCTGCCGCATCTCTCCTGTGCGCCCTGAGGGACTTGAACCCCCGACCTTCTCAGTGTAAATGAGCTGCTCTACCAACTGAGCTAAGGGCGCATACGTTCTCGGCTGTATACCTACCAAGACAGCTAAGGGCGCATACAAAATTTCAAATTGCTCCATATTTATAGCCTATTTCTTGCATCTCTTCAAGTGTCATGTTAAATTGAATTCCCTATGGAAAGCACAGTAATCACTTCTCCGATTGATATGAAATCCAGAAAAAGTCTCGGACTCCGTTCCGGCGACACTGTCCGCGTTTGGCAGAAAATCAAAGAAGGCGACAAAACCCGTCTACAGGCATTTGAAGGTCTGATTTTGGCGAGAAAACACGGTGATGAAGCCGGTGCTACTTTTACCGTTCGTAAAGTGATAGACGGTGTGGGTGTGGAGAGAATTTTTCCTCTCTATTCGCCGGTCATAGATGAAATTGAAATTGTCCGCAGATCAAAAGTTCGTCGTTCAAAACTTTATTTTATCCGCGAAAAAGCGACAAAAGAAATTCGTCGCCAGATGAAAAAAATACGAGCCGAAAAACCCGAGAGGACAGATGTCGCTCCGCGAGTGTCAAAAACTCTGGACAAAAAAGAAGAAGTTGTGAAATAGAGAGTCGGTGAAATCATTCGGAAAGTTGAAAACAGCTCTGTTTTCGGCTATGATGGCCACGCTGGTTTATATGCTCGGGTGTTGTAATTAGTAGCCAAGCACGCTTGAGGTGCGTGTGCCGTAAGGCGTGGAGGTGCAAGTCCTCTCCCGAGCACAGATTTTAAGTAGATTATTATAATAATCGTAGTTCGGTAATATAGGGGTTTTCACTGTTATTTCAGAAAACGCCATGTTTACATATCTATATAATTTTTAGTAAAATATATAGGTGTCTATAGTGAAATGTAAAATATGTCGCAATGAGTTTTATACGAAACCATCATGGTTGAAAAAAGGTTCGGGTATTTATTGTTCTATAAAATGCAGAGGCTTAGGAAAAAGAAATGGAAAATTGATTTCTTGTCATATATGCAAGAAAAAAGTCTATAAGTCACTTAAAGCTATAAAAAATTCCAAAAGTGGCAAATTGTTTTGTAATCGTGCCTGTAGTCTTCAATGGCTTTGCGGACTGACGATTGGACAAGGACATGGTAATTGGAAGGGTGGTCAATACGCATATAAAAACATACTAAAAAGACAAAAACTTCCTTATCGTTGCACATTGTGTCTAAAAAATGATAAACGAATTCTTGTTGTTCATCATATAGATCAAAATCGTAAAAATAATAATCCAGAAAATCTGACGTGGCTTTGTTATAACTGCCATTTTCTTGTTCACAATTATTTGAAAATAAAATATAAATTTGATGCCATACGTTAAATGTAAAATTTGTAGCAACCTTTTTTACGCCAGACCCGCCCATCTCAAAAATAATTGGGGAATATTTTGTTCGATTGAATGCAAGGGAATAAGTCAGAAAACTGGAAAATGTGTCAAATGTTTTACTTGCGGAAGAAACATATATCGTACACCTAAAAACTTGAGTAGCTCGAAAAGTACAAAATATTTTTGTAGCAAATCTTGTCAGACAAAATGGAGAAATAAAGAATTTTCTGGTTTTCGGCATGGGAGATGGATAGGTGGTTATTCGACGTACAGGAAATTACTGAAAAATAGTAATTCTAAACACATATGTGTTTTATGTAAAACCAGAAATACAAAAGTTTTGGCTGTGCATCATGTTGATGGAAATCATAGAAATAACATCCTAAACAATCTTGCTTGGTTGTGTCATAATTGTCATCATCTGGTTCATCGTGATAAGGTAGAGAAGCAAAAGTTTTTGGGTCTATTCCAAAAACAGAAAGTATAATGGTGGCTATCGTTCAATGGTCAGGACTTTGGTTTGTGGAACCAAAAATGAGAGTTCGATTCTCTCTAGCCACCCAATGAAAAATTAACTGTACCAGCACGTCGGCAGTGGCACGTCGTCTTTTTCGGCTATATTTTTTCTGTCCAGTGGATGAGGAAAATGCATAGTCGGATGGCTGTGGAGAATCCTGTCTTTTCTCAAAAATGTGAACTCCATTACGGGTGGTATGAGGTATCCTAAATACTGAATGGGTTTAGAGTAGTTGTTAGGATGAATGTGAACAACAACAAAATCTCTCAGTAATTTTTCAAAGGTGAGGTTAATAAGCTCAAAACCAAGTCGGCTGGTCAAATTGTCTATTTTATGAAATTCAACGACCAGAATTCTGAATTTTCGAAGAATCTCGGCATCGGTATCAAGAATCACGCCATATTCACTGCCCTCAATATCCATCTGTAAGATAAAATCTTTTTGCTGGGGTGCGTTTCGTTCTACCCACTTTTCAAGTGTCGTATACACTGAATTATTCGCCTGGCCGAGATACTTTTTTTCAAAGTGAAAAGACTGGTTATGTGACGGCGGTGCTGGAACGGAATAATCGGCGAGAAAGCATGTCATACCTCTCTTGGCCATATCAGACTCAAAATCGGTAACCGTAGAGACCCCGGGCGAAAAGCAGATTTTAATGCCCTCTAAATCGTCTGGAATTAAATACCCGCCGTCCGATTCACCACCGATCCTGATGAGGCGGTAATTTGTTGAAACTGGTTTGATACTGGTAAAAAACGTCTCAAGAGAGGACTTATTTGTTATAGAAATAATCTGCAAGTTTCTCTTAAATAGAATAGTTTTCAACTTTTCCTTTATCAGGGTGGCGAGTTTCATGTACTAATAATATCATGTGTGGTGTATAGGGTAGAATACAGGGATGTAGATGATAGCGTCATTATATAATGTAGACATGGTTTCACATATACAATTATTTTTCAAAAAATACGAGAGGTGGATATCACCCGTAACAGTCGTCATGGGTTTTATATTTGATAATCTCACGTTACGCAGGATTGATGTTTTTTTGAGTAACGCTATTTTGATTACTTATCTCGTAATATCGGCGCTGTCAATTCTCTTGCTCAATGTCCACGAGCATAGACGTAGCGAATCCGAACGCTCGGAAACGCTTCGTTTTATTCTCATATTCGCCATGCAGTTCTGTCTCGGTGGTCTGTTCAGTGCCTCGTTTCTCTTTTATTCAAAGAGTGGAACACTCGTCGGTTCCTGGCCATTTTTGCTCATGATTATCGCTTATATCGCCGGTAACGAAATTTTGCGAAAAAATTATATTCGTCTCGGTTTTCAGGTTGCCGTTTTTTTCACCGCCCTCTTCTCTTATCTCATATTTTTCTTACCGGTCATTTTGGGTTCTATGGGGGATGCCATATTCCTGCTTTCCGGCATAGCTAGTCTCATCATAACGGGTCTCTTTATATACATTCTCTCTTGGTTCGCGCCGGATAGAACCAAGCAAAGCGCCCCCATCATTATCTCGGCGCTTTTCGGACTGTTTGGAATTATAAATATTCTCTATTTCACCAATCTGATTCCGCCCATACCTCTGGCTCTCAAAGATGCGGGTATTTATCGTTCTATCGTAAAAATTAATGACGGTGTATATTCTGTTTCCGGCGAAAAACAAAAATGGTTCAATATATTTTCCCCGAGGCCGACTATCCATGTGATTTACGGCGAACCACTCTACGCTCTATCTCTCATTTTTGCGCCGACAAAACTGGAAACCGACATTGTTCATGTTTGGCAATATTATGATCAGGCGAGAGAGGGTTGGATAGCCTTTAA
The DNA here is from genome assembly GCA_030648825.1 of bacterium. Classification (GTDB taxonomy): domain Bacteria; phylum Patescibacteriota; class Minisyncoccia; order Phycocordibacterales; family UBA6065; genus UBA6065. Next base: position 5,600 of record JAUSGU010000044.1, on the reverse strand, counting down.
TCCGATTCCTCTGCGCATAAGCGGTGGCAGGGAAGGCGGTTTTAGGACATATTCAATCAGAGAGGATGTGTTTCCGGGTCGTTGGCGAGTGGATGTGCGCACGCCTCGCGGACAAATCATAGGTAGATTGTCGTTTAATGTTGTTTCTTCTACCGGAGGAGAGGAAATTGTCATTGTCATCAAATAGTATTGATAAAAAAAAGCGTTATGATATAGTCCTCATGTAGCTAAAATTTAATTAATCTCATATTTATGAATAAAAAAGGAATTATCGTCATTATAATTATTATTGTTCTCGTCGTCATAGGTTATATGGCTTGGGGCGCTAAAAATGCCCCCGCGCCGGCCGATACCGATGGTTCTCCTGTATCTACGGAAGAAGACGGAGTAAACCGCGATGACTTCGCCGTTACCGATAAAGACACGACAGATGCGACTCTGCTCGCTCGTTTGGGAAGCGTATCCGTTTCGGCAGGCGAGAGTGGCGATCGTACGGCTCTCGTAAAAGGCATGGCACAATTCACGTCTGAAAATGTGAAAGGCATGATTGTTCTCGGTGATGTGGCGGTGGAGAAAGTCGTAGGCGACACGAAATATGTTGTGACTAGTCTATCCGTCAATTCGGGTGGTTCTGGAACATTTAATTATGTTGTTCTGTTTGAAGATAGGGACGGCAATCTCACCGACAAATCCTATTCTCTCGTAGGCGATAGAGTGAAAATTACCGGCCTGCGCGCCGATGAAGTTTCTGGCGGTTTGATTGTTTCCGTTTCTTATATGGATCATGACAAGGGCGAGCCTCTCGCGGCGTTTCCCACAGTTCCGCGCACGAAAATTCTAGTTGTGGATGGTGGTGTGTTCAATTCGGCAAAGGAGATTAATTTGTAAATATAAAAAAGTGCGGAAGGGATGTTCTCGTGGAGCACGAAAGTTTTCTTGCTAGAAAACTTTCTCGGCTTCGGCCTCGTCAGGTCTCAGGCGTCTCCACTCGAACATCCCTTCCGCACTTTTTATTTGTTACAATACTCTCATGGAAAAAAGGAAGAGACGGAGACTATTCCGTGATGGGATAATTGTTGTCATTAGTGTATTAGTCGCTTGGGCTCTGGCAGAAAGTCCATTCATAGATCGTTTTATATTTTCATTGGATGGTTTTTATATTCTCAATTCTTTTGTGGTTGGATTGTTTTTTACTTCCGCTTTTACTACAGCACCAGCGATAGTTTTCATAGCTAAACTTGCCCATATATATCCGCCATACGTTCTGGCTCTGGTCGGTGGATTAGGTGCTCTCGTAGGCGATTTCATCATATTCAATTTTATCAAAGGCCACATATCGGAAGATGTTTCATATCTCTTTTCAAAAGCAAAATCAAAACGTATAAAACATCTCTTTGAATTCAGGTTCGTGCGATGGTCTATGGCTTTTCTCGGAGCTCTGATCATCGCCTCGCCATTTCCCGACGAGCTCGGTCTCACTCTGATGGGACTCTCCAAAATATCGCCTATGCGTTTCGCCCTCATTTCATACACGTTCAATACCATAGGCATATTTGTCATCGCTTCTATTGCAAGAGCAGTTTAATGATATAGTTTCTCCATGCCTCAAATTCTGGACGGCAAAATAGCGCGTGATTTCTATAAAAAAACTCTCATAGAGAGGGTGAAAAAACTTTCTTTTGTGCCGACTCTGTCAATAATTCAAATTGGCGATAATAGAGAGTCTGCGATATACATTGAACAAAAGAAAAATTTCGGTCTATCAATCGGCGTGAGTGTTTCTCATATCCATTTGCCGGCGGAAGCAACTTTTGATGAAATCGCGCGCATCATTCTAGGAGAAAATTCAAAATCTGAAGTTTCAGGAATTATTATTCAATCGCCTGTGCCTGCACATTTGGATTTTCTCAAACTGGTGAATCTCATAGATCCGAAACGAGATGTGGACGGTCTCACGGATGAAAATGTCAAACTTTTGGCAGAAGGCAAGCCACGATTTGTTCCCGCCACGGCTCGTGGGGTAATGCTTCTCTTAGATTTCTATAAAATTTCCGTAAGTGGCAAAAAAATAGCGGTTTTGGGACGTTCTCGTTTGGTCGGTGGTCCTATAGCCAGAATGCTTGAAATGGAGGGCGCAAATGTTACTGTTTGTCATTCAAAAACTGCAAATACCAGAGAAATCACAAAACAATCGGATATTGTCATAGTGGCTGTGGGCAAGCCGGAATTTATAGATCGTTCATATGTGCGTGATGGGGCCATAGTCATAGATGTAGGTATAAATAGCGTGTATGGTGAAAAGTTGGAAGAAGAAATTCCGAAGCGAAAATTGGTGGGGGATGTGGATTTCGGTAATATTTTCGCTGTTGTTTCGGCTATTACACCGGTACCGGGCGGTGTCGGTCCCATGACAGTTCTTTCTTTATTTGATAATCTGATCTCTGCATCCTTAAAATTAAAATAAGCTAAAAATAATAAAATAAAAAATATGGAAAATACAAATCTGAGAAAAGTAGGAGTTATTTTGGGGGTTGTGCTGGTTATTTTTGTCGCCGCAAAAACTCTGGCGGAATTCAAAGCAATGTCATACATAGGCAAGACGACTCCCGTGACAAATGTCATCAGCGTCTCGGGCAAGGGTGAAATTTTGGCCACGCCGGATATCGCCACATTTTCTTTTGGTGTGACCGAAGAGGCCCAGACTGTAGAAGTAGCACAGAAGAGTGCCACAGAAAAAATGAATGTCATTTTGGAATATGTAAAGACGAGTGGAGTTTCCGAAAAGGACGTAAAAACCACTTCATACAACATATATCCTCGCTATGAATATCGCGCGATATCCGCAAGCACGCCTTATTACGGTGGTGGCAAGCAAGTGCTGGTGGCGTATGTCGTTTCACAAACCATTGAAGTAAAAGTTCGCAAGCTCACAGACGCAGGCAAGCTCCTGTCGGGCATCGGTGAGTTCGGCGCGACAGATGTTTCTGGACTTACATTCACCCAAGACAAACAGGATGCATTAGTTCGTGAAGCGCGCGACAAAGCTATACAAGACGCACGCAATCAAGCTAAAGCTCTGGCAAAATCTCTCGGCGTCCGTCTCGGCGACATAATCAGTTTTTCCGACAATCAGGGCTATCCCGGTCCTATCTATTATGCCAAAAGCGCGTCTATGGGTATGGGTGGTGGAGAATCGGCGCCAGTTCCAGATATTCCGGCAGGTGAAAACAAAATTGTCTCAAACGTGACGATTACGTATGAGATCAAATAAAAAATTGCATTATTCAAAGTTATGTAGTATCATATAAAAACCTAGCCCCTCGGGGCGGTTTTTATTAAGAAAAATTTGGCGTATATGAAATACGCAAAAACACAAAATATGAAATTAACAGACTATATCAGAGACACACGCGGAGAAATGAAGCATGTAAATTGGCCGACGAGAAAGCAGGCCGTGAATTACACTTTGCTCGTCATAGGCATTTCGGTCGCCACCGCTCTCATTTTGGCTTTGGCTGATTATGTCTTTGGTCTCGGTATAGAGAAACTCATTTTGCAATAATTTTAAAAAAATAAAACTAAAAGAATAAAACTATGTCAAAACAACAGACAAGCGGAGAACGTCATTGGTATGTCATACACACATATGCCGGATATGAAAATGCTGTCGCCAGAAACTTGCGTCAACGCATAGATTCTCTAAACATGCAGGACAAAATTTTCAGTGTGCTCGTGCCGACGGAAAAGAAAATCAAAGTAAAAGCCGGCAAACGCGTGGAAGAAGAGGAAAAAATATATCCGGGGTATATTCTGGTGGATATGATTGTGACGGATGATTCGTGGTTTGTGGTGAGGAATACTCCTCGCGTGACTGGTTTTGTTGGTTCAGGTGTCCATCCGGTACCTATGCTCCAAAAAGAAATTGATGTTTTGATGGGTCGTATGGATTCAACGACAGTCAAACACACTATTGATTTGGCTCTGGATGACGCGGTGAAAATTTCCGATGGCCCATTCAAAGATCTGGAAGGCAAAGTATCGGAAGTTGATTTTGATCGTGGCAAGGTGAAAGTGCTGGTATCCATGTTCGGTCGTGAAACTCCCGTAGAGCTGGATTTCTTGCAAGTAAAGAAAATTTAATATAATCTAATCGTTACTTAAAACTATATGGCAAAGAAAATTACAAAAATGCTAAAGCTTCAGATTCCGGGCGGTAAAGCTGTTCCGGGGCAAGCGCTAGGCCCTGCTCTGGGTAGCGCGGGTATAAATATAGGCGAATTCGTAAAGCGTTTTAATGACGAGACCAAAACTCGCGCTGGTGAAATTGTGCCCACAATTGTTGAAGTTTACGATGATCGTAGCTATAAACTCATTTACAAGACAGAGCCGGCTTCAAAAATGCTCCTCAAAGCTCTCGGTAAAGAATTAGGGTCAGGCAAGCCGAATTCCGTAAAAATTGGCACAGTGACAAAAATTCAAATCAAAGCTATTGCCGAAAAGAAAATGGCGGATCTCAATACCACGGACATAAACGCCGCCATGAGAATGATAGAAGGCACAGCGCGGAATATGGGCGTGGAAGTGCGGTAGCACTTCCACGGACCTTTTGAGACGGTACTCCGTCCAAAAGGTGTACTGCTCCTGTAAGGAGTGGAGGTGAAATAAAAGAATAAAAAGAAAAAGTTGCAAACATGGTCTTGCGTTGCTCGGGACGGGACCCTTGCCTAAGGGCAACCCCGTCCCTCCGCTACTCAGACCATGTTTGCAACTTTTTATTCTTAGATTTTGAACTTCGCTTTCAATCCTCGAATATCGCCTTTTTGAATGAGTTCAATTTCTTCTTCATCCTTGCCTCCGAGACCGGGATTTGAACGTATAGAGCCGTGAACTATATCTTTTTTGCTATATCTATTTGTTGTATCAATAATTTCTTCTCCCGTTTCTTCAAAAACGACCTGACAGAATCTCTCGCCAGGATAGAGTTTTATTATCTGGTGTCCTGTATTGTTTCTCACAGGTACGGCGAGTTGGCCTTCATATCCACAATCAACGATGCCTGTGAGATCTACGGATAATCCCCTGCGATTTACGGATGAACGAGGATAGAGTACCGCCATGACATCGCGAGGCATAGTCATCTTTTCCAGAGTGGAAACAATGACATATTCTCCCGGCAAAAGTTCAAAATACTGACCCTGTTCCAGTTCTATCACATCAAAATATTCCGGACGTTTTTTGTCAAAATGATCTATGGACAGAGCCTCGCGTCCGCGAGGAGTGAGATGCCATGATTTTGGAATGAGAAAAGTATAGCCGAGGCGCAGGTCAACGGCATGAGGACGCAACTGAAATGAATCGAGTTCGGGAGAAAACCGGAGTGAGCCGGTTTTTATCCTCTCGGCGATTTTGGTTTTTGTGAGAATCATAATGAATTTTTTTTGTTTTTTTGTTTGGTTTCGTTCGGATCTCGTTATCTCTTGATTACCGCATATTCTAATAATACAGCTCCATCGCCTATAAGGCGAGATTCTTTTAATTCCAGTTTTGTTTCAAAACTATCTTTAAAGAGAGAAAGTCCCGTGCCAAACAATATAGGCTCA
>JAUSGU010000032.1 GCA_030648825.1 bacterium | reverse complement strand
CCTATGTCATCCAGAGATTTGATGCCTTTTTCCTGATCCAGAATTCGCATGACCACTTTTTCGCCGTAATAGGCCGGAAAAGTGGAGACGCGGAAGTCTACCTTTCTGCCTTCAATCCTCGCCGAGAATCTGCCGTCCTGTGGTTTTCTCTTTTCGTCCAGTTTCATATTTGAGAGGATTTTTATGCGCGCCACCACGGCGTCATGGACCTTGATAGGCAAAACGAGTGAAGTATACAGATCGCCGTCTACGCGAAAACGCACGCGCAATTTTTCCGCCATGCGCTCTACGTGAATATCCGAAGCGTTACCTTCAACGGCGTAACGTAATATAGTCGCCACGATTTTGGTCACTGGTGCGTCTTCTATAATGACGGTCTTGGCCAGATCGCCTGGTTTTTCGCCTTCTTCCACGCCCACATCGGCAATATCCGTTTCCAGTTCGTCCAGAGCGCGAGTTACTTCACCCGAGAGACCTTTGTACAAATCCAGAGCGTTGGTAAAGTCATCCTCGGAGATGAGAAAAACTTTGAAAGGCATGCCGATTTTTGTGGCTATGAAATTGAGAGCGTCGCGCGCATCTATGTCTTCGGGATCAACCATGCCCACCTCCAGCACATTTTGTTTTACGGATAACGGCACAAAACGATAATGCATGGCCGACTCCTCGGGAATATATTTCAAAATATCAAAAGGAATAGTCTGGTCTCGGAGCAAACGCGCTGGCACACCCAGAGCTTCTCCTTTGGCCGACAAAATATCGTCATTTTTCAGACCGTGTTTTTTCAACACTTGTTCGACGGTTTCACCTGTGAGACGCATCTCTTCGGCGAGAGCCACAGCTTCTTTTTTTTCAATGGCTTTTTTTTGGACGAGAATATCGAGGATGCTCATGAGGCTTTATTGTTTTGGACCGAGTGGCGAAACAGAAGTTAGAGGCGCAAAGGGGTTAGTGCGACCTTTCGGCTCGGGCGTTAGAGTTCGGCCGAAATCATGGAGACTCAACCACGACTCGTTTCCAAAAATTGAATCATCTAGTTTCAGTTTCTTTAACTTACCGAGAGTTCGGAGGAGATCACCGTCTATGGCATTTCCCTCTATGGCGGAAACACCCGTGAGCAGATCATCGGTCGCTCTGTCGCGCGCACTGTAAAAATATCCCGCTACGCCAACCAGAGCCAAAACGACTATCGCTATCAGAGGGTTTTTCCATGTGTTTGTTTTTTCGTTCATATTGTTTCTAGTAATTATTTCAACCAATAGGTTTTGACCGTCATTTTATAATCGTACAAATCTCCTATATCGCTCGACGCGAATTCCACGCTGGCTATGTCTATCAGGCGTAAACTTTCTTCCAAATCTCGCATGAAAGCCAAAAAAGTATTATATGGAGCGGTGGTGCTAAAGGAGAGAGTGAGCGTGCCGTGCGGAGAATTGCTGGACCCGATGGTGTCGTTTTTTTCGGTGGCTTCGGTTTTGAAATTTCTGATTCTCATACCGTATTTTTTGGCCATTTCGTCAATATCCAAAATCAATCGGACATTGTCTATATTGTCTGGCAAAAGTTTCGTCAGATCACCACGATCAACTTCACTCATTTCATTGTATTTTTCCAAGAGTTTATCTCTCTCGGCTTGGAGTTGTTTGGAATTGTTGAGGGCTCGATCATAATCGGTTTTTTCCATATTCTGTTCGCGAATGACGGCGTATGTCGGATCAACGTAACCGAAAAACAAGCCGATGGATGCCAGTATCAAAACTATTGAAATAATATTACTCATGGTTGTGTTGTTGTTCCCATAATATCTGTTTTTTCGTCAATCAAATTTTCATCTGGGATTGTTGCGGAATAGGAAATTAAACCGGAATCAATCGTCGCTTCAACTTTGAAAGACACCAAACCGGAAGGTTCCAGAGCCATGTCGCTCACGACCGTGTCTCTCAGATATTTTTGAGAATTCAGGAGATCAGATTCCAAGGCGATTGAAGCATAGCTCTCGGCCTGACCTTTCATCTCCAGTTTGATTTTGTCTTTTGAAAGATATAAAAAACTGAAATCTTTGAAACGAACAGTGCGGAGAGTAACAGTGGAGAGAAAATCAAAGAAAGGCGATAGAGCCAAATGATTGGAGAGCAGTTTTTTGGATGTTTCTATGCGTGTGTCCAATCTGATAATACGTTCTATCAATTCAGGATCAAAGGCGCCTTTGGCTCTCTCTAGAGTGGCTTTGTTTGATTCTATCTGTTTGGTGAGGAGGCTCTTGTAAAAGAAAACCGCGCCGGAGAGAACTAAAGCGATGATAAAGAGAGTCATTGCCAAGAGGGAAAATAAATTTATGGTGGAAGGCGCGTGGTAACCTCCCGCCGGAGCGACAATCGGCTTTTTTGGAATGAACGATGTCTTGAATTGAGGATCCATATCAGTTTATTATACACCGAAATACTATAACGCTATCCCCAGAGAGGAGGAATAGAAAATATCTGTTTTCTATTCCTCCTCCTGTAATTTGCGCAGAGCTATGCCTATGGCTACGGCGAATTCCGGACCGGCAATGCGCAAGACGGGCTCCAGAAAAGCGGGCGCGGTCGTTTTGGAAAAAGGATCTCCGAGGACGACTTCAGTTTGAAAACGTGTACGAGCGAGATCCAACAATCCTTTCAAGAGCGACCCGCCACCGGTGAGAATGATTTTTGAAATATTCTTGTTATATTTACGCTCATAAGCACTCATGACACGAGCGGTTTCGGAAAAAATATAATCCAGATTGAGAGTGATGATTTCTCTGACATTTTTGTTGTCTTGTTCTGGAGAAATTCCTATAGTTCTCTTTATATGTTCCGCATCGGCGACGGAAAATCCCAGAGACCTGGAGAGCGCCAGAGTGATTTCCTGAGATCCCCTGTTTACGGTATGGCTCGCACGGAGAATACCGCGCTCTATGACATAGAGTTCGGTGGAGCCGGCGCCCATATCAAAAATCATGACCGATTCCAAATTTTGGTCCACCACGGAACGCATGGAACTGAAAATTTCTATTTCATAAAAACTCGTATTCAATCCGACTCCGGCACCGATGGTGTTGAGATGATTCAGGACATCGTTGTGGATGACCACCAGCAGGATGTCTATACTCTTTTCTTTCGGCAGATTGTCGGGCGCGCCGGTTTTTTCAAAATCAGAAAAAGTGTTCTCTTCTTTCGGAATAATCCACCAATCCAGAGTCACTTCGGTTATAGGCACGGGAATATATTTTCTGGCTTCTATGGGAATCATGGTGGCGAGCTGTTTTTGATCCATATCGGGCATGCGGATAAAAGAAAGCAAGCTAGAACCGGTAGAAATAGAAATGCCTGCCGATTTGGTGGTCACATTGGCCTCTTTTATGAGGTCGTTCAGAGCTTCTATGATTTTTTCATTAGGTAAATTGGTCGCTCTGCCGATTTCCGTGCCAGCATAAGGACCGAGGGCCAATTCGCCGTATGTTTCCAGCACAGCTTTGCCTCCTTTTTTGCGCAATTGGACGATTTTTATGCTTGATGAGCCGATATCAATGCCCAAAACGCTCTGTCCTTTTGGTTTAAAGAAATTTTGGAAAAAAGGGATGGCCATATAAGGATATTATAGCAGAAAATATAAGGAACGAGACATCTTACTTTTTACTTTTTCTTTAGATTTTCTTTATCTCCGTATGCTAGGCTATTTCGCATGAAAAGAGAGATGTGGAAACAAACACGGCAAATAGTACGGAAAGTGACATGGCAAACGCTCAAAATTGTTTTTGAATTTCTGCTGGACACCATCGCTCCACCCGATCCGGCGGTGAGAAAAATAGAAATGATGTCGCCGGAAATTTTTCTGGAATACGCCATGCGCGGCGAAAAATTGGAAGAATCGCCAGATGTCCTGCATTTTTTGCCTTACAGGAGCGACATTGTAAAAACGGCGATTATAGAAATAAAAACCCATGAAAACAGAAAGATCGCCCGCCTGCTCGGAACATTACTCCATGATTTTCTCTTATCCGAACTTCCCGATCTAGAAATGTTTCAAAATTTCACTCGTCCGCTCGTTTTGCCCATACCGATCACCAAGAGAAAAAAACGAAAGCGCGGGTGGAATC
>JAUSGU010000022.1 GCA_030648825.1 bacterium | reverse complement strand
GAAGCTTCGCTTCCTCACCTGCGGAGTTTCTCGAATGTTGTTGTGCTACCCAGCTAGTCTTTGATAAAAATGCTACAAATGAGTTTCTTTTAGAGCTTTGTTTACAGCTTGAATCATTTGTTTTTCGTTCATTCCGGAAAGCATCTCCACATTCAGATAACCCAAAGCATCCAAAATATGAGCGAGGATGAGCGGTTCGGACATTTCTCTCTCCGTAACAGAAAGTAAAGTTTTAAAGAGTTTTTCATTTTTTTCTTCGCCTTGGACCAATCTCTTTACCAAATTGAGCACTCGCGCGCGAACGAGAGAAAATTTTTGTTTTTGGGGCAAATCAATTTTTTCTGTTCCCGTGAGTCGCCATATTTCCCGACCACGCACAAGTGAAAAAGTGCCAAAAGAATAATCCTCCAGATTATAGCGGAGTTTTGAGGTGAGCAGGCGCACGCTCTGGGCTCTGGCACGCACCAAACCGAAATCCTCCGTGTATATGAGGTAGATTTTTGAAGCCTCTCCTGTCGGCGCACTTCCCAATATGAACCCCCGAGTGGAATATACGGCGTATGACATACTATCTCTTGAAGGCTATTTTGAACTTAAATTCTTCTACAACGAGTTCTGCTATGTGAGGAAGGTGAGTGTACTCAACACCGGTAACGAGGGTAACTTTCTTTATATCCTGCAAATATGCATGGACGAGCTCTTTGGCTTTTTCATCAGAATCGAGAAGAAGGGCAACTCTGTCACCCACAGTGAGTCCTTCCGTCTTACGGAGTTCTTGGATTGAACGAATGAGATCACGAGCAACCCCCTCTCTGCGGAGCTCTTCGGTTATGTTTGCGTCTATCTCAATATCGTTATTTATGGGAGCGTATGAGACTTGTTTGACATTCAACTCGTCTTTTATGAGTTCCAGAAATTCTGCATCTAATTTTACTTTTTGTGATTTAATTTTTGCACTGGAGAGAGGCTGACGGACTTTTATATTGACCCGTGAACGCTGTTCCAGACCAATAGTTACTAACCTGCGCGTTTCCTGCATGTTTTTCAAGAGTTCCGTATCAACCAAACCCGCTTTCGGCCAATCCGATAGATGCACACTCTCCAGATCGGCTTTACTTCTCGTCTTGCCAAACAAATCTTCGGCGTAAAAAGGTGTGAATGGGGCCAAAAGTTTCGAAATAGAGAGGAGAACATGTCGCATAGTACGCAAAGCCGAATTTTTATCTTCAATATCATCCGATTTGAAGCGATCGCGCGAGCGACGCAAATACCATGTGGAGAGATCGTCCACAAATTCGCGAATAGCGCGTGTCGGTTCCAGTAATTTGTAGGCATCGAGCTTTTCGGTTGCGAGTTTCGTCAATTCCGCCAAACGAGAGAGGATCCATCTGTCCAAGATATTTTTTGATTGTGATGCCTTTGCTTCTGATTCAATTTTTTCATTCTGATTTTTATCAGCATAGAGCTCGTAAAAACTGTAAACATTTGTGAGAATGTTAAAGAGGCGTTTTACGATTTCATCCACGGTTTTTTCGTCAAAGTTTTTTGAATCGCCCGGTTGATTGACCGAATACATCCAGAAACGCAGGGCATCCACTCCATATTTGTCTATCATCTCCCATGGATTGACTACATTGCCTACCGATTTGGACATTTTTTTGCCTTCTTTATCCAAAATATGGCCTAAACAAATGACATTTTTGTATACCCTGCCCTTGCCCAAAAGAACACCGATAGCATGGAGAGTATAAAACCAGCCACGCGTCTGATCTATAGCTTCGGAAATAAAATCAGCCGGAAAACCGATTTTGTCCACATATTTTTTATTCTCAAAAGGATAATGATCTTGCGCAAAAGGCATGGCCCCGGAATCAAACCAGACATCCATCACTTCTCTCACACGATTCATTTTCTCGCCTGAATTACTCAATAAAACAATACTGTCTATGTATGGCTTGTGGAGATCTATTGAAAAATTATGATCGTGAGGTAGAGGAGAAAAAGGTAATTCGCGAATTTCCGCATTGTTGAAACGCCGGAAATCATTTACGAAAATATGTGTACTGGGCATTTCATACTTTCTGTTTTCCGGCATATACAAACCAGCAACAACATGAAAAATCCAAGCCGGACCGCCATGAGTGATGATGAGAATATTTTTGTTTTTATATTTTTCTTCTATTTCGTAAAGAAAACTTCCTACTCTCTTTTGAACATCTTTCAAAGATTCACCCGATGGCATGGTACTCTCAAACCAGTCTGGACCACTGGCATACATAGCTCTGTGATATAGATTCCAATCTCCGCCATCAAAATTGCCCGGATTGATTTCTTTTATCCTGCCATCAGCTATGATCTCCGACTCCGCAATACCCAGAGTTTTTGCAACTCGGCGCGCTGTTTCCATAGTCCGTACAAAAGGAGAAGAAAAAATAATATCTATCTTCTTGCCACGCAGAGATTTCGCTGATTTCTCCACTTGTTTTTTTCCTTCTTCCGTCAAATGATCGGCTGATTCGTGTTTGAAACTGACAATTTCATTTTTATTGCACTCTGTGCCACCGTGACGCATGATAAAATATCGGTTACCGGAATTAACAGCCCTCTCTCGCAAAGTTTCTATAGAATCAACAACCAAAGTCTCGGAACCGTCTGCCGTCTGCCATACAGGCAGAGGTGTTCCCCAATATCTCTCACGGGAAATGGCCCAATCTTTGACATCAGAGAGCCACTCGCCGAAACGACCATCTCGTATATGTTCCGGTTCCCAATTAATTTTTTTGTTCTCTTTTATGAGTTTGTCGCGAAGTTTCGACATGCGGATATACCAAGAATTGCGGGCAAAATATATGAGAGGCGTTTTACAACGCCAACAATGCGGATATGTATGGGTATATTTTTCCTTTTGAAAGAGTAGTCCTCTATGCGCCAAATCTTTTATAATCTCCACTGTCGTCCCTTCGTCTTTTACGAATCGTCCCGCTAAAAATCCCGTATACTCCAAAAAATTGCCTGAATCATTGACCAAATGGTGTTTTGGTAGACCGACTTTGGTGCCGAGGTTAAAGTCATCCACGCCATACATGGGTGCTATATGCACTATGCCAGTACCATCTGTCGTCGTCACAAAATCCGCAGAATAAACCTCGAAAGCTTTTTCCAGTTTCTTTTTTTCGTCTGAAGATAAAGCGTTGGAAAGAAAATTATAAAGAGGTTCATATGATAAACCAACGAGATTTTTTCCCAGTGTTTTTGAAACTACTCTCCAATCTTTTTTATCAGCAAAAATTTTTGAAACTAAATCTTCAGCCAAGATATATTTCTTTTTTTCAAATTCAACTTCCGCGTATGAAATGTTCTCGCCGACCGCGAGTGCCACGTTGCCGGGCAGAGTCCAAGGAGTAGTCGTCCAGGCCAAGAATGATGTATTCGGTTTTTCTTTGACACGAAGTTCAATTGTCACCGTCAAATCTTTCACGTCTGCATAACCTTGAGCCAGCTCATGAGAAGACAGAGCTGTGCCACAACGCGGACACCATGGCACAATTCTATAGTCTTTGTAGAGAAGTTTTTTATCGTTTATCTGTTTTATAATCCACCAAACTGATTCTACATATGAGTTTTGATATGTTTTATAGGGATTTTCTTGATCCACCCAATAGCCCATGCGTTCGGTAAATTTCTCCCATTCATCAATATATTTCCAAACATTTTCTCTGCATTCATCGTTAAATTTGGCGACTCCATAGGTTTCAATATCTTTTTTTGATTTGAAATTATGACTTTTTTCAACTTCAATTTCCACAGGCAGTCCGTGAGTATCCCAACCGCCTTTTCTGCGGACATGAAAGCCCTGCATAGTTTTGTAGCGCGGAATAGCGTCTTTGAAAGCGCGAGCTTCCATATGGTGAATAGCCGGACGAGCATTGGCCGTCGGTGGGCCTTCATAGAAAATGAACTCGCCTTTTGGGCTTTCTTTTTCTAAAGTTTTTTTGAAAATATCCTGTTTTTTCCAAAATTCTAGAATTTTTTCTTCATTTAGGGCAAGCTTGTGCTTGTTGAATTTATGTTCTTCGGCCATATAGGTCTTTAGACTAGCAATTTTTCTAGGTTTTTGAAAGAAAAAACTATTTTCTCCATATTACATTTTTTCCGGCACTCCCATACCGAGATTTCTAAGACAATTTTCTAAAACTATGCGGACAGCCGATGTGATAGCGACTCTGTGGAGCGACTCTACATCGTCCTTTTTTACAATCTGTGTATTGGCATACCAATTGTTAAAGAGAGAGGCGAGCGTCACGAGGTATGTGGCTACAAAATGCGGTGATTTTTCATTAGCCGCGCGCGACACCACTTCGGGAAAATGAGAAGCAAACCGAACTAAACTATCCTCTATCTTTTCCGGTTCTATTTCTGTTTTTGTTTTTGTTTTCAAACTGTCGTATATCTTTGGCTTTACTTTTTCTTTTTTCGCTTTTTCTAGAACTGAATTTGC
>JAUSGU010000025.1 GCA_030648825.1 bacterium | reverse complement strand
GGTCTTTTTTTTCTCTTCTGGTCTGCTAGGAAACATACCGATGTTCTCTAGGAGCGTGAGTACACATACGGCGGCAAGCTTGAATGAGAAGGCTTCTTCATGAAGACCAGCCTCAATACCGAAGACTGGTGTGACACCAGGCTCTCCGTAAAAAGCCGACGCAGGCTTTCCTTTTTGTACTTTCTCGATGTTTCGAATGATATTCTTGAAAGGAAAACCTCGATAGAGGCTGTCTTTCACATTACCAAGAGAAATGATCATCGGGTCCGTTGTGTTTTTCATGGTATGAATATCGAGCCCGACATCGAACCGTTTCCAAACTGGCGCAAGTTTTTGAGCACGAAGGATTTCGGAACGAGAATCGCCAGAAAGGCTTAGTGTGTCCGCAGGCAATCTGTTCATGTTTACGCCTTTTTTGCCGAATATCCACCGAGTTGCTAGTTTTGCCTTGTTCCGCTCGTCAACATCGTCAATCTTGAATGTTTCGAAATATTTTCCAGTTGCCTCGATGTTGTTTAGGACAAACATGACCGAACCTTTAAGAAGATTTCGAACGAGATTCTCCTTTCGAAAATATCTAAGGGCGACCAAGCCACTTGGCTCGTTGCCGTGGGTTTGAATCGTGACTCCGAGACAAGGACCGGGAATTCCGGAATCGAACAAAATAACGCCCGGTACTTCGAAAAAAGAAGAATTCTTAATGAATAAAAATTCTTCTGCTAATTCATCTAATGATGGTGTTTTGTAATCTTTTAAGGAACTCATTGTGATATATGTGTTTACTATGACCTGCTCCCAAATTAAGGCTTTCTGGACTCTTTGTCAAACAACAAAAACCCCACAAAGTGAGGTTTGGCAGGCGTGGAGGGAATCGAACCCCCAGTTTCTGTTTTGGAGACAGATAGTTTACCATTAACCGACACGCCCGCAAAAAAGAACATGATATCGTTGCACGATAGTACACTATATGATAGCCTTGTCTCTAGTCAAGTTCGAATTGAGAATTATAAAACCTTTGGTGTAGGTCCCTCAAACACATGTGGTGTGAGAGGGGTTGGGCTTACATCGTCTCGACATTTAGAGATAAGGTGATTTCTGCGATAGTGGAGATCCGGCTTCCTCCGTAACCATAGGATAATTGATGTCTTCCTTTTTTAAAGGAGCACGAGTCAATGAGAGGAAAATAACACCTCTTTCCGGTGTTTTTATTTTTCAAAATATAGGGTGGCACCACGGTATAAACCGTCCTTATTCATTAGATTATTCGGCGGTTTTTTTATTTCGTGTTTTTATGAAAAATCATTGTTACATCGAGCCTGAAATATCATCAAACGTCTTCGAAACGCTGGCGGTTAATAATCATGAGAAGCTGATTTTCGGCTACAACAAAAAAGCGGGATTAAAAGTTATTTTAGCCATTCATGATACAACGCTCGGACCTAGCACTGGCGGCGTCCGCGTGGCGATGGTTTCCGAAGAAAAAGCTATTGAAGAGGCGCTCCGATTGTCTTATGCCATGACATTCAAGACTGCCATCATAGACGAACCGTTTGGCGGATCAAAAGCGGTAGTCATCGGTGATCCAACAAAGCCGAAGACAAAAAAATTTCTCCATGCTCTCGGTGATTTTATAGAATCCCTGGGCGGTGCATTTCTCACTGGCGTTGACATGGGACTGACCCTCGAAGACGCGAAAATCATCAGAGAAAGGACAAAATATATTTTCAATGCCAAAGGTTGTTCCGGCGTGACGACAGGACACGGCGTATTGAAAGGTCTCAAAGAATCGGTGAAGTATAAGCTTGGCAAAGATAGTTTAAAAAACGTGCGTGTGGCCATTCAAGGCCTCGGCAATGTCGGTGGCACGCTTGCTGATTTGCTTCTTAAAGAAGGGGCCATCATATATGTGTCGGACACAGATGCCAAAAAGACGAAAAAATATTCAGGAGTGAAAAATTGTCACATCGTTTCTAATGAAAAAATATATGATGTGGAATGCGACGTCTTTGCACCGTGCGCGACTGGCGAAATCATCAACGATGAAACCATAAACAGGTTGAAATGCTCGATTGTGGCCGGTGGCGCAAACAATCAGCTTCATGATGAAGTGAAACATGCCACAATGCTTTACAATAAAGGTATATTGCACGCACCAGATTTTGTGATTAATGCCGCCGGTGTTTGTCATGGCATGTGCGAAGTCAAAGGAGTGGACGTTAAAGAAGCTATGAAAAAGACGGATTTGATACCGATAATTTTAAGAAAAGTGTTTGAGAGATCGGATAAAAACAAGATACCGCCTTTGTTCGTAGCTTACCAAATAGCTTATGAAAAAATTCAAGCAAAAAAGAAATAATATTTCCGATAGAGTGGAAAATATAAATTATTCCGCTGTGAGGAAAGCCTTTTCCGCCGGAAGAAACAGAGACGTTATAAATTTAACTATCGGTCAGCCGGATTTTGAAACGCCTAAATCATTGAGAGACGCCGCCAAGCGTTCTATAGATAGGGGCTTTAACAGATATACGGAAACGAAAGGAGTTTTAAAATTAAGAAAAGCTATAAGTCAAAAATTGGCGCGAGGCGGAGTTATGAGAAATAAAGACGAAATAATCGTGACGGCCGGCACGACATCGGCTATTTTCATGACGCTTTTTAGCCTTGTAAATGAAGGTGATGAAGTGATTGTCTTTTCGCCTTATTTTGTAGCTTATACTGAAATTATAAAATATGTCGGTGGCAAAGTGATTATTGTGAAAACAGATGATAATTTTCAACCAAATGATCTCGAACTATTGGAAAAATCAATAACAACAAAAACAAAAGCCATTATCATCAACAGTCCAAATAATCCGACAGGTGCCGTATATTCCGCATCTATTATTGCTCAAATCGTAAAAATTGCGCGGAAATACGGCATATATATAATTTCTGACGAGATATACAGATCTTTCGTTTACGATAAAGCAAAATTTTTTAGCCCTGCAGAAATATATTCAGACACTTTAGTGATTGACGGCTTATCTAAATCTAAAGCGGTTACAGGCTGGAGAATAGGTTTCATCGCTGGACCTCAAAAAATAATTAACGCCGTCGAAAAATTGCAACAATTTACTACTGTCTGTGCCCCATCTGTGTTTCAATATGCCTCTATCGAAGCGATCAACAAAAAGCTTGAAAAAAATATATTAACTGAATATCAAAATCGAAGAGATTTTGTGTATATGAGTTTAAAAAATGTTTTACCTACTATAAAACCAAAGGGCGCTTTCTATTTCTTTATAAAAACTCCTGTTTCCGGAGCGGTTTTTGCAAAAAGACTTCTCAAAAAAGGTCTTGCCGTCGTTCCTGGAAGCGCTTTCGGCGATAAATTTGAAAATTATATCAGGATTTCGTACGCTGCTTCCAAAGAAAAATTGTCGGCGGCGGTGAGTATAATCAAAAAAGAAGTTGCTCTCCTCACAAAATAAAAACACACCCAATTTTACCGGAGTGATGGGTGTGTTTGATGAATTTTCATGTTAAGAGATGATTTCCCTGATTGCCGTCAATGTCTCGAATTGGTTCTGCGGTAAAACGTTGCCAATGACATTATTTAATACGGTTATGACGCCTTGAGGTTTACGACCAAGAGATTCAATCACGAAGACCATTCCTTTTGCAAAGTCAAACTCCGCCACCGAGAAAGAGTTGGCTGGGAAAACATCCCCCAACATCTGCCTGAACCCACTAGGCTTATACCAATGGGACAAGAAGAAGCCTTCCCTACCTGGAGACCTACCTATGATCTGAAGACCGATAACATTCTTGAAATCACCATTGATTACGCCTCTATAAAGAATCTGAAGAGCGTTTTTCACCGTCTTCTGACTTTCTCCCGAATCAGCTGATCCAATTTGTGAACGAACACCACACGAGACAAGGTTGCCTTTAGAGGCATATCTGACCCAGTCCATGAGGAATTCATGCCCGAGAATTTCGCAATTCTTCAGATATTCGTCGTAACCACAGAGAGGATATCCATCGGCCGGATGCGCCTCAAAGAAACTCTTACAATTGTAGACACCGATGATCAGGCGTCTAGAATTATGGTTACCGATACTTTGACAGACATTCTTGATCTCACCT